>JBIPMO010000005.1:0-25258 GCA_044369085.1 Phycisphaerales bacterium | reverse complement strand
CATTCTCTCCGTCCTCGGCAACCGCGCCGATTGCCGCAGCTTCTCCCGCGTACCGCTGCTCCGCCTCAGCCGAGTAGTACTCACCGACCACGCGCATCCACGCCGCGGTGTCGGCGACGCTGATGAAGCTCCGTCGGACCTCATCGGCTCGCGGGTGATGAGCGGCGAAGCGGATGCCGAACTTCCGCATCATGCGGCCCGTGGGCTCCTCACCGTGGATGGCGGCGGCGATCTCCCAGTGCTGGGTCAGTACAGCGCGCTGCTCGGCGATGGTCGGGGCGCTCGGGGCCTCTCCGGCCATCATCTGCCGGGCCTGACGGAAGATCCACGGGTTCCCGATGCAGCCGCGAGCCACGCTCACCGCGTGCACCCCCGTGTACGCGATCATCCGGAAGATCTCGTGGACGTTCCACACATCCCCCGATCCGAAGATCACACGGTCGGGATATCGCCGCACCAGGTCGCGCAGGAAGGTCCACTTCGACGGGCCGATGTACTTCTGCTCGACCGTGCGCCCGTGGATCGTGGTCCAAGCGTACCCCAGCTCGTAACACGCATCGAAGATGCGGAAGAAGTTCCGCTCGGCCTCGTCGCTGTCGTCGCTGCCGCGGCGGAGCTTCACAGTGGTCGGGATGTTCGCGGGCAGCGCCGCCCGCACCGCGCAAAGAATGTCGATCGCGCCATCGGGCTCGCGCAGCCAGTGCCCGCCGCGGGCCTTGGTTTTGATCTTCTTGACCGGGCAGGCGAGGTTGACATCGATCGTGGCAAAGGTGCGGAGCGGCGCGAGCGCTTCGTTCGCCTCGCCGCGCGAAAGCCCGCCGGACCAATCGCCGTTGTTCGCCGCGCCGCTGGCGAGCTTCTGGTAGTAGCGCGGCGACCGGGTCCCCTGCTCGACCATCTTCACGGCGGCGGCGGCCATCTCATCCGGATCGCTGCCCATGATCTGCCCGCAGAGCGGGTGGTCCTCCGCTCCGCCCGGCACGTTGTCGACCAGGTCACCCAGATCGGCCTTGGCAAAGCCTCGCCCGCCTGACAGAAGCGTGCGGTCGAGCAGCGCCTCGGTCACGCAGTACGGGCAGCCATGGCGGCGAGCGATGATCCGCATCGCGGCATCGGAATAGCCCGCCAGCCCGGCCTGAAAGAACGGGGCATCGAAGCCCGGCACCGCCGCGGGCAAACGCGGGTCCACAGTGCACGCCCGGGCCGTCGCGAACGTATCGATCTCCTCGGCCCCGGGAGCAAAGGCCGGGCCGGGCGGGGTGGCGTTGTTGCCGTGGGGAGGCATCGCTGAGACGATACGCCGGACATGACCACCCACCGATCAATCCCCGCGCTGAATCTCATCCCCCACGCTTGGAATCTCGCCCGCTTGCGGATGACCCGCTTGGTCCTCGCCCCCCTGCTGCTCGCCCCACTGCTGCTGGCGGGGTGCTCGGGCCCATCCAAGGTTGAGTACGCCCGGGCCTACCCGCTCGACAAGGTGCAGACTCAGACCGCGGACATCCAGGCCCAGCGGTTCGAGACGGAACTGCGGATCACCAACACGGCGGCCCGGAACCTCGGGCCCGGGACGATCTGGGTGAACCAGCAGTGGGCCCACCCGTTGGATGGCCTCGAGATCGGCGAAACGGTCACGCTGTCGCTGCACGACTTCGCCAACGAGTACAGCGAGCGCTTCCGAGCCGGAGGTTTCTTCGCCACCGAGCGCCCGGATACAGTCATGCAGGTCCAGTACGAGGCGAACGATGGAAGCGAACTGCTCGGCATGGTCGCGGTGGGCAAGCGTGAGCGCTGATCCCGGCGCAACACAGGCAGCGAGCGGCAAAGGCCCCGAAACCGAGCACACCTTCGCGAGTCCAAAGGCCCAGCGCGATTCCAACAGGAACGTGGCGGGTAAAAACACAACCGCCCGCGACGGGGGCGGGCGGCGGAACGAAGCCATGAGCAGCGAAACAAATCAAAGCCCACAATACCGGGGGAAGTACTGTGGGCTAGGAGGGAAGAAACACGTCACGAGCAGTATACAACGGTCTGGGACGTGTGAGAAGTCGGCAAGGGCGGAAATGTGAACAATTCGCTGGTTTCACAATTGAACTGGAGTTTGGGACAGCGCCGCCTGACGGCGGCCGCGGCGATCGCGTTCCTGCACTCGATCTCGATCGCGCAAGCTCCTGATAATCAACAACCTGCGCCCGCACCATCCGGGCCGGTCCCGCAGCAGCCCGCCCAGAGTCCGTCCAGCCCGCAGCCGCCGGAACCGGGTAAACAGACCCCGCCGAACCCGACCGATTCCGAACGCAAACCTGACGCTCCGCCTGCCGAAGAAGCCCAGCCCGCCCAAGTCGCCCCGGAGCCCGTGGCCTTGCCCGAGGTTGAAGGGATGCTGGCCCGTCGCGTGCCCCAGCCCGGCGATCCGGTGGTGGTCGTGATGAAGGATGGTCAGCGGCTCGAGGGCACGCTGATTGAAAGCGATGAAGCGGCCATCGTGGTCCGGATCGCGGCGGTCAACGCGCGGATCGAGCGCGGCGATCTGGAGCGCGTGTTCGTTCAGGACACGCCGCTGTCGCGCTACAAGCGCATGCGGGGGATGATCGCGGCGGGCGACACGGAACGGCGAACGCTGCTGGCCGCGTGGTGCATGGACCAGCGTCTGTTCGATGAGGCGCTCCAGGAGTTGAACCTGGTGCTGGCGGTCGACCCGAACCACGGGGAGGGATTGCGGCTCAAGGCGCTGGCTCTGGAACTCAAGGCGCTCGACAAACGCGCCAAGCCCGCGGGCGAGGATGAGGACCGCAGACGCAACGATGAAGAAGCGCGTCAGTTCCCCACCAGGCCATCGCCCCAGGAGTTCCCGTTCCTGACCCCCGAGCAGATCGGCCTCATCAAGGTCTTCGAGGTGGACCTCAGGGATCCGCCGCGGATCCTGATCCCGCGCGAAACCGTCGAGCGGATGCTGACGCAGTACGCCGACAGCCCGCTGGTGCCCGGCGACCGCGAGGGCCGCGAGGCTTTCCTGAGGCTGCCGGCGGAAAAGATCCTTGATGTCATGTTCCGGCTGCGAGCACGCGAGCTCTATCCGGATGTGCAGGTGCCCGACCAGCCGACGAGCATGAAGCTCTTCCGCGACCACGTTCACGCGGCGTGGCTCGTCAACAACTGCGCCACGACCCGGTGCCACGGCGGATCGGCGGCGGGGCGGCTGCAGCTCTCCAACTGGCGAGCGACCTCGGAAGAGAGCGTGTACACGAACTTCCTGATCCTCGAACGGTTCAAGACCGAAGACGGCGACTCGCTGATCAACTATGAAGAGGCCGAGCGCTCGGTGCTCCTGCAGATGGGGCTGCCCCGCGAGGATGCCCGGACCCCCCACCCGGCGGTGCCGGGGTGGTCGCCGGTGTTCCGGACCCGCGAGAACCGGCGGTTCAAGCAGGCTCTGGAGTGGATCGGAGCGATGTACCGGCCCCGCCCCGATTACCCGATCGAGTACGTGCCGCCCGGGGATCGAAAGAAGGAACTCAAGCCCGGCGAAGTCGCTCCGGCGCAGGGCCCCGTGGAGCGCTGAGCGGGGGGCAGGGCTGGCGCGCCCGTCGTTCGGGCAGGCACGGGCGGACACTTGCGGGGGAACCCCGGGGTGCCGATCCGCGTAGACCTCGGCCCCGGGAGGGGTGGGGTGGGCGTGTGGCCGGGTACACTCACGCCCCCTGCGCCCGCCCGGTGGGGCCTTGGTGTTGCGGGAGTTCGACTTTGGTTGCGTGATTGTCCTGAGGAGTCCCGATGCGTCCCAGCCCTGCGAGCCTCGAGCGTGTTGCCCAGTTGGCGCCTTTGGTGTGCGCGGCGGCGTTGGTCATGCTCGCCGGGTGCGACAAAAAGGACTCCGATGGCGTGGCGATCGCCAAGGCCCGGAACACGCTCGAAGCCTTGGATACGGGCGGGAGCGCGGCACCCGCGAGCAACCGGTCTGAAAGGTTCGCCGAGGCGGCCAAGGCGGTGGCTTCGATCACGGGCACCGACCCCTCGGCCGCGCTCGCCCAGGCACTGGGAGGCACCGCCATCCTTGGGCAGGCCGAACTGGCCCAGGCGACCTACCGCCAGACCGATGGCGACCTCCTGAGGCTGGTGGCCGCCGCCCGGGCGAAGCTCAGCCTGTATCAGCGGCAGAGCGGGCTCGCCGCTTCGCTCTCGAACTACAACCCGCAGCCCGAGATCGATGGCTACCAGCAGGTCATCGCGCAGCGCAACAAGGAACTCGCGGGCTTCGAGTCCGAGCTCCGCGCCAACGATGCGAAGGTCGCGGACCTCAGGGCCCGGGCCAAGCACAAGTCGGATCAGGGCCGGGCCATGCGCGAGTCATCGGCATCGCTCGAACAGTCGCTCCTGTCCGCCGATTCCGCCAGCCGGCCCGGCCTCGCCGAGCAGGTGCGCCAGGCGCGGCGGCAGGCCGATGCCGTGCTGAAAGATGCGGACCTCCTGGAAGTGCAGGCCGAACGCATCGCTCCCACCAGCGGCGAACTCCAGTTGAAGGTGCAGCAGGCCCGCCGGCAGATCGAATCGCTCGAGCGGGCCATCGCCGGAGCACGCGAGCGCGACCAGTCGATGAAGCGCCAGAGCGCCGAGGCATCCAAGGCCGCCGACGCCGCCGGGATCGAACTGCAAACCGCGATGCAGGCGGTGGTCGCCCACGCCAACGATGTGGCCAAGCCCGCGTTCGACGCCGCCGTGTCCCTCATCGCGCAGGCAACCTCGAAGCTCAACGCCGGGCGGGCCGGGGGCGGCGCAGCGCAGCAGACGAGCATCGGCCTCGCGGCCCACGCCGAAGCCGCCTTCCGCCGCGAGTACGCCGAAGCCATGGCACGCGTCGCGGCCGTGCTCGCCGATGCTGGCGCGGCCACCCCCGCAGCGCCGGGCGCGGACGAGTTCATCTCCCAGTCCAAGGCCTTTGCCGACCTGCGCGATGCATCAAACCAGGCGGCTCTGGAGGCCTATGAACGCGCCAGAACCTCGTTCGGCTCGAGCGGCAGCGGGGCCACCGGCGAGCGGCTGCAGCGGCTCTCCACCGCCATCGATGCCTTCCTGATTGAACGCGGGCTCAAGAAGCCCGAGGCCGCGCCCGAGCCCGCTCCAGCCGAACCGGCCGCGGATCAGCCAGCGGGCGAAACGACTCCGGCTGGCGAAACTCCCTCCGACCCCGCCAACGCGCCGGCCGAGCCGACGAATCCTGATGAGCCCCCCGCTGGTGACGCTTCGGCCGTCGATCCCGCGGCGACCGAACCCGCGCCGACCTCGCCCGAGCGCTGGTAGCGAGCGACGCATCACGCCTCATGCGCGGTGGCTTCGCCATGTTCCGCTCCCTTCAATGAAACTGATGACATTGAAAGGGCATCAAAGCCCCGAAGCCATGCGCTCCGCAGCGCACGCGGTATGATGTTCGTAGCTTGTTCTGGCATCAGGGTCGCCGTCTGCGGGCGTGCGACGACGGAGGACGCCGTTGAAGAACGGGACCATCACGACGACTCATTCGCCTCGGCCGGTCACGGCGCCCGCCATGGCGGCGTCAGCATCCCTGGCGCATTGTGGGGCGCTGATCGCCTGCCTGCCCGCGAGCGTTTACTCCAAGCCATCGGTCGTGATCTCGGGCTCGACGATCGGCCAGCATGTCCGCCACGCGCTGGATCACTTCGCCGCGGCCTTGATGGCCCTCGACGGCGCCACCATCGACTATGACCACCGCGAGCGAGAGACTCCGATCGAGCGCGACCCGGCCGAGGCCTTGCAGCTGATCTCGCGCCTGCGCGATCGGCTCGCAAGCGTCGACGACGAGGCCGGCTCGGCCGCGGCTCGCGTGCGCATCATGCTGTCGGCCGCGGGGGACGAGGCGGAACTCGGCTCGACGCTCGGCCGCGAGCTCGCTTTCGCTGCGCACCATGCCACGCATCATCACGCGATGATCGGCGCGATCGCTCGCGAGCACGGGGCGGCGGTGCCCGCGGAGTTCGGCAAGGCCCCCTCGACCCTCAACCACGAGGGGCGGAGGTAGGCGGCGCGTGTGCACCGCGACCATCATCCCGCTCGGCACCGACGGCTTTCGTCTGGTCATGAACCGCGATGAACTTCGGACGCGCCCTCACGCTCTGCGTCCCGCCGCTCTGGAGCTTGAGAGCGGCATCGTGGCGGCCTGGCCCACCGATGCGCAGGCCGGGGGCACCTGGATCGCCGCCAGCGACCGCGGGCTCGTCGTCGGCCTGCTCAACGGCAACCCGACCCCGTACCCGGACCTCCCCCCCGATGACACGCTGATCTCACGCGGCCTCATCGTGCCCTCGCTGGTGGCCTGCGACGGGGCGCGCGAGGCCGCCGAGCGTGTCGGAACGCTGGATGTGCGCCGCTACGCCCCTTTCCGGCTGATCGCCGCCGACCGCGCGGTGATCGCCGATGCGGTCTGGGACGGCTCGCGGCTGCGCGTGACTCGGCGTTCGATGCGGGCAACGTGCTTTGTCTCCTCTGGGATGGGTGATCGCTTGGTCACCCCGAGGCTCGGCCTTTTCAGGCGCTGGCTGGCCCGCCACGGCGAGACCGCGGCCTCTCAGAACGCCTACCACCAGCATCGCTGGGACGATCGCCCGGAGATCAGCGTCATGATGAGCCGAAGCGAGGCGCGCACGGTGAGCGTGACCTCGGTCCAGGTTCTCCACGAAGAGCGCGGCGGGCTCGCGAACGTCCTGATGACGTATCGCGACGATCTGGGCGAAAGCGAGGTCCGATTGGACAAAGCGAGCCCGGCGCGGGAGCGTAGCGCTGGCAGGGCCGAACCGGCCCGTGCGGTCGGCGGACGCGCTCCATGGTGAAACGCTCGGGATTCGTGGGATTCATTCGGAATCGGTGGGTGCTGGGCTACCTGGCCCTGCTGCTGATCTCTCACGCGGTCATCCTGCTGCGCGGGCCCGCCCGCGCCCCCGATCCGGCCGGAGCGGTCCGCGCCGAACTCTCGCTCCCCATGATGAACGACCAGGGCGAGGTTCCGGGCAGGACCTACAAGCTGTCGGTCCTCCAGTGGAGTCCGGCCGCGCCCGAGGCCTCGCGGCTGCCCGTGGTCCTGCTGCACGGTTGCCCGTCCAAGGGCGGGGCCGACTTTGCGCGCTTCGCCCCCGAGATCGCCGCACGCGGGTCGCTGGTCATCGCCCCGGACCTGCCCTCATCGGGCGCCTCCGGACGCGACGCGGTGACGTATTCCATTCGCGCAAGCGCTCGCAGCGTGCTGGCGGCGATGGATCAGATGGCCATCGAGCGGGCCCACGTGCTCGGTTGGTCGCAAGGTGGCGGCGTGGCCATCAACATGGCCGAGATCGCGCCCGAGCGCGTGGCATCGCTCACGCTGCTCGCCTCGGTCGGAGCACAGGAGACCGAGGGCTCCGGCTCGCACTTCTTCGAGCACATGAAGTACCGGCTGGGGCACTTCTGCGTGGCGTGGCTCCCCGAGGCGCTGCCCCACTTCGGGCTGCTGGGCCAGAGCTCGGCAAGGTGGACGCTGCTCCGGCCCTTCATGGACAGCGATCAACGCCCGCTCAAGGCCATCATGCAGCGGCTCGCGACCCCGACCCTGATCCTGCACGGGCGTCACGACTTCCTCGTCCCCGCGTGGTCCGCCGAGGAGCACCACGAGATGATGCCCGCATCCACGCTGGTGATGATCGACGGCGACCACTTCATGCCCATCGGCGACGCCATGCCCGTGGGCGGCAAGGAATCCCGCCGGCGGCAGTTCAACGAGGCGGTGGCGCACACGCTCGCCTTCATGAACGAGCAGGAGGGCCCCCGCGCCGCATCGCGATACGGCGAGTCGATCTTCGCGCCGGCCGCGACGCACGTCACGCAGCGGCTCGGGGGTTTCAAGGTCTCGCGTGACACCCCCTGGTGGCTGATCATTCTGATCATCGGCGCGGCCACGATGATCAGCGAGGACCTGACCATCATCACCGTGGGCATCCTGATGGCCGGGCAGGCGATCGACTGGGGCGTCGCGCTGGTCGGCTGCTTCATCGCGATCGTGGTGGGCGATGTCGGGCTCTGGCTGCTCGGGCGCACCCTGGGGCGGCGCGTGCTGAAGTTCCCGCTCATCAAGCGCGTCCTGAACGAGAAGAGCCTCGAAAAATGGGGCCGCGTCCTCGACACCCACACCGGCAAGGCCGTCATGCTCTCGCGCTGCCTGCCGGGCACGCGCATGCCCACCTTCATCGCCGCGGGCATCCTGGCGAACAAGCCGCAGATCTTCCTGTTCTGGGTCGCCGTCGCGGCGTTCATCTGGACCCCCTTCCTGCTCGGCATGACCATGCTCGTGGGGCCTGGCCTGCTTGAGGTGTTCCGCACGGTGTTCCACGGGCCGTGGGCGTTCGTCGCGGCGATCATCGTGCTCTACGCGATCATCCGTCTCGTCGGGTACGAGACCACCGAGATGGGGCGCGACCGCTTGAAGGCCGATGTGCGGCGGCTCGTCACCCCCGAGTTCTGGCCCGCATGGGCCTTCTACATCCCGTGGATCCCCTACTTCTGCTGGCTGAGCCTGCGCCACTGGGGGTTCAACACCTTCACCGCCGCCAACCCCGGCATCCCCGCGGGCGGCGGCATGATCGGTGAGAGCAAGGCGCAGATCCTCTCGGGCTTCTCCCCCGACCACGGCGCATTCATCTGCCCGTGGGTCCTCATCACCGAAGATGCCGATGCCGGTGCCCGCGCGGGGCGAGCGATCGAGGCAATCCGCGCCACCCCCGCCCTCGGCGGCTTCCCGGTGATCCTCAAGCCCGATCAGGCCTTCCGCGGCTACGGGCTGAAGCTGGCTCGCAACGAAGATGACGTGCGGGCGTACTTCAAGACCATGCATCGCCCCGTGATGGTGCAGGCCTATCACGCCGGCCCGTACGAGCTTGGCGTGCTCTGGTCGCGCATCCCCACGCCCGGCAAGCCGGTCGACGAGTGGCCGGGCGAGGTCTTCAGCGCCACCGACAAGGAGTTCCCCGTCGTCATCGGCGATGGCAAGCGCACCCTCGAGCTCCTCATCTGGCACCACCCGCGCTTCCGCATGCAGGCCGATGTGTTCTGCAAGCGCTTCGAGGTCCAGACCGATCGCGTGCTCGCGCCGGGCGAGCGCTTCCCGCTTGTCGTCGCGGGCAACCACTGCCAGGGGACGATGTTCACCGACGGCATGCCCAAGATCACCCCGGCCATGGCCGCCAGGATCGATGCGATCTGCCAGGCCTACCGCGGCGCCGGCGGCGCACGAATCGACTTCGGACGCTTTGACCTCCGCTACGCCGACCCCGCCGCCATCGCTCGCGGCGAGCAGTTCTCCATCATCGAGTTCAACGGCACATCCAGCGAATCGACGAGCATGTACGACCCGACCAAGCGCACCGGCTGGTCCTACGCCCTCCTGATGCGCCACTGGAAGCGTCTGTTCGTCATCGGCTCGGCACGCCGCCGCGAAGGAAGCCCCACCATGAGCCTCGGGGCGCTCGTCTCCGGCTGGCGGGCCCACCGCAAATCGCGGACGGTCCCGACGATCTCGGACTGACCAGGATCGGATGAAAGCCGGTCCTGACCGGGCCCGGTTTGACTTGCGCTCCCGGCGCGCGGACGATCATGCGAACGACGGAGTGCTCGGCCATGACCGTTCAGATGGAACTCTCGCGCATCCTCATCCGCGAGAACAACGATTATCAGATCATCGAGCTGCGCGAGATGGATGGCGATCGCACCTTCCCAATCGTCATCGGCCTGCCCGAGGCGCAGGCCATCGAGCGCCGCCTCCGCGGCATCGAGATCAAACGCCCGCAGACCCACGAGCTGCTCATGAACATCATCGAGGCCTTCGGCGGGGCGCTCCAGTCCATCGAGATCAACGACCTGGCCGAGCACACCTTCTTCGCTCGCCTCAACATCCGCACGCGCGATGGGCGCGATCTTTCCATCGACTCCCGCCCCAGCGATGCCATCGCTCTGGGAATCGCCAAGGGTGTGCCCATCTACGTCGCAGAACATGTGCTCGAGGAGGCGCAGAGCGAGTGCTGAGCCCCATCAACACCGGACCCCCCGGAAGCCCCGGTCCCTCCGGAACCCCCGCCCCCCCCGGCAACCCCGCGATCACCCCACCACGCGACCCGATCGGCACCGTGCCCTTCGTCACCGCCGATGTGCCCGGCATCGGCGGGCGCCTCAAGGAACGCATCGAGGACTTCGCCGTTGAGGAAGTCCCCGCCTATCTCCCCTGCGGCGAGGGCGAGCACGTGTACCTCTTCGTCGAGAAGCGCGGCCTCACGACCAGCCAGCTCGTCCACGCCATCTCGAAGCACTTCGGCGTGCCGCGGAACGCCATCGGCTACGCGGGGATGAAGGACAAGAACGCCGTCACGCGGCAGCTCATCTCCATCCACACACCGGGCCGGACCTTCCGCGATTTCCCCGACCTCATGAACGACCGCATCGTCGTCCTGAACGCGGATATGCACACCAACAAGCTCCGCCTGGGCCACCTGCGCGGCAACCGCTTCTCCATCAAGATCCGTGGTGTGCGCATGACCGAGGTGGTCAAGGCCCATCGCGTGCTGAAAGCCATCGAGCAGCACGGCGCGGCCAACTATGTCGGCGAGCAGCGCTTCGGAGCCTTGCTGAACAACCACCTGCTCGGACGGGCCGCTCTCAAGCAGGACTGGAGGGGGGCCCTGGATGTCATGCTCGGGCCCGACCCCATGTTCCCGAATCACAACCCCGAGGCCCGCTCGCTCTACGCCCAGAGCGAGTTCACCAGATCCCTCGATGCCTTCCCCAACGCCTGCCGCCACGAGCGCATCGCTCTGCACGCCCTGGAGCGCGGCGACAACCACAAGCGAGCCGTGCTGAGCATCGACATCGATCAGCGCCGCTTCTGGTTCAGCGCCCTCCAGAGCGCGATCTTCAACCGCGTCCTCGCCCGCCGCGTCGAGGCCGCTTCGTGGCACACCCTCATCGCGGGCGATATCGCCATGAAGCGCGAGAACGGCGCTGCCTTCCCCGTCGATGATGCCGTCATCGCCGACCCCGCAACCCCAGGGCGCCTCGCATCGCTCGACATCTCCCCCAGCGGGCCCATCTGGGGCACCAAGATGATGCGAGCCTCCGGCCCGGTCGACGAGATGGAGCGATCCGCCCTCGCCGAGTTCTGCATCGAGATCCAAGACCTCGCCCAGGCCGTTACCTACCTTGGTGATTCCATGATCGGCGCCCGCCGCGCGATGCGCATCCCCGTCGAGGCCGCCGAGGTTGAAGGGGGCATCGACGAGCACGGAGACTTCGTCCGCGTCGGGTTCACCCTGCCCGCCGGGGCCTACGCCACCATCGTCCTCCGCGAGATCATGAAGTCACCCATCGCATCCTTCGAGGATCGGGAGGATTGACCGTGGCCCCGCCCCAGACCTCACCCCCGCCCCGCCCCCCGCCCCAGCCCATCCGAGCGGTGCTGCTGGACCTCGGCGGTGTCGTGGTGCGCATCTGCCGCTCGTGGGATGAGGCCTGCGGGCACGCGGGCATCCCCATCCGCGATCCTGAACGCTTCCAGCATCCCGATCTCGCCGCAGCGCGAAAGCATCTCGTCGACCTCTATCAAACCGGACGCATCGGCTGCAACGATTTCTGGCAAGGCATCGCGGAAGCCACCGATGGCCTCTACAATGCCGCCGAGATCCGAGCCGTCCACAACGCCTGGACCCTCGATGACTACCCGGGTGTCGCGAGCGTGGTCGAGCGCCTCTCGGTCACACCGGGCCTCATCACCGGATGCCTCAGCAACACCAACCACGCCCACTGGGTCATCCTGCGCGATGGCGGGCCCGATGCGGGCGGACGCTTCCCGCCATCCCCGGCGATCGCGCTGCTCCACCGACACCTGGTCTCCCACCACATGCGAGCGGCTAAGCCGCACGAGGAGATCTACCGGTTGGCCGAGGAATCGCTGGACCTGCCCGGCCCGTCGATCGCGTTCTTTGATGACCTTGAAGAGAACATCGCCGCCGCTCGGGCCCGGGGGTGGAGCGCCTTCCACATCGACCACAACGGGGACACGGCGGGCCAGATCCAGACGGGCCTGCGCCAGCTCGGGCTGCTGTGACCACGCCCGATGGGCTCGTTGCTCGGCCAATGGCCTTCCCAACCCCCCCATAACCGCCAGGTCTTCCACAGACCCCCCGGTTTCATGGATCAATAACCCCACCATTGCGTTAAGAACGGGTTACGACGCCAAGGTTCGTTCAAGGAGATTTGTCCCTCCAACGAGCCACGGCTACCCTTCCCTCCCGGTGGTCAATCCTCTAGGACCGCCCCCAACCATGCCCGCGGGAATCGCGCATCTCGCCGTTCCGATCCGACCCCCGCCGCGGTCCGAACAGCCGTTCGCACCAGAGTCCGTACCCGTGGAAGTTGCCGTATGAAGTGGGCAAAGTACGCCTTGATCGCTGTCGCCCCCATCATCCTCGCTGCGGGGCTGTGGTCGATGCTGAGCAGCCGGCCCAGCCTGCCGAGCACCTACCCCTACGTGGATGTCATGACGGGCGAGATCGTCAAGCTCGGCAAAGGCGAGATCGTTTCCATCCCCGCCCCCAACAAGCGCGATGGGGAACTCACCATGTTCCCCGTCGATACCGACGAGCTCGGGCGCTACATCATCGCCGAGCGCTACGTTGAGGACTTCCAGGCCTTCGCCAAGAAACAGACCCAGCCCATCAAAGTGGATGTCAAGACCCTGCTCGTTGAGGGCCAGCCCTCGCAGTGAGCGACCGATCAGTCATCAAGGCACAACGAACCAAGCCATGAATACCAAGAACACCCGCCGCGGCTTTACGCTCATCGAACTCCTCGTTGTGGTCGCCATCATCGCGATCCTCATCGGCATCCTTCTCCCGGCTCTGAACAAGGCCCGAGCGGCGGGCCGCCAGGCAGTTGCTTCGAGCACCCAGCGCCAGCTCGTCACCGGCCTGATCTCGTACGCCACCACCAACGATCAGTGGTTCCCGGGCGTGAACACCTCGGGCCGCAGGCTCTTCGGCGGCGTCAGCGAAGACCAGATCAAGGCCATGAGCCGTTCCTCCTCGGCCCCGATCGTCGCCCAGGACTGGATCTCTCCCGCCATGGGCGATGAATCCCTGCCCATCGGCCGTGAGGCGCGCTTCGACTACATCCTGAATCAGTTCGCGGACCCCGCCATGACCGAACGCCCGGAAGTCTGGGGCTGGCACACCAGCCCGCCCAGCGGTTCGCCCGCCGGCAACGCCGAGTTCAAACAGTACCTCACCGACAACAAGAAGCAGAACCCTGTCGCTCCGTCTTTCCTGATGCCCATCGTCTGGCAGTGCTGGGGCGGCACCCCGATCACCAACCCGAGCGACATCGTCGAGCAGAACATCATCTCTGGTGGATTCCCCGCGATCTTCGGCCGGACACACACGATCCCGAGCACCTACCGCCCGCGGATCACCAACGTCGGCAGCCCCAGTCTCAAGGCCGCTTTCGCCACCGGAACCCGGTTCTTCGACGGGGCAAACCCACCCAACACCGACGCTTCGTACAGCACCGCGAACTTCCACAGCTTCGCCGACCGCACGCCGATCGATGTGTCCTCGACCGCCTGGGGCCTCACCAACCGTCAACGCACCCCGACTCCCCGTCCCGGCATGACGCTCTCGTACCGGCACAACGGACGGATGCTCGCCGCGTTCTTTGATGGCCATGTCGAGCCGCTGGATGATCGGGCCTCGCGCAACCCACATCTGTGGGCACCGACTCGCTCGGAGTTCCTCCGCACGAGCAGCGCGGTCGATATCGGTGCTCAGGCGTTCTTCGGCGACATCGGGCAGACCGGCCCCAAGCCGCTCGTCAACTGACCTGAGCTTCCGATCCGCACGTTCGCGCTGTTTAGCCCGCCCCCACCGCCTGCGCATCCCGGTCGCTCAGCATCCCGCCATCGCCGCGCTGCTTCACGGTGCCATCTCGCTTCCATGAGCGCTCGCACCTGGGCTCGCCCCGCAGGTCGGTCACGCGAGCGGTCGTCGCCGCCCGGTCGATCATCACCCGGCTCACACCCAGCAGGTCGGCCAAGTCCACCGGGTCAAAGCGCCCGAGCGTCCCATGGGGATCAGGCAGCGTCACGCCCGCATCCAGCGGGTTATCCAGGTCGCTCGACTGCCGCATCGCTTCCAGCGCGGCCATGCCCGCATCGCGAGCGGCCAGCACATCGGTCCACGCCTCATCGGCTCGCACGCCCGTCTGGCCCATGAACGTGGACATGTGGATGCACCGCGAAGGATCCTTCGGGTCAACCTTGTGCAGCGCCCTGTGGATCTCATCGGCCGTGTGCGGCAGGATCGGGGCGAGCAGGCGGCTCAGCCCATCGGTGATGTCCCACATCGTGCTCTGCGTCCGGCGGCGGCGCTCGCCCGCCACGGGGTCGCAGTAGAGCCGGTCCTTCACCGCCGCCAGGTACACGCTGCTGAGCGTGTCGTTGCAGAAATCGTAGATCGCGGTGGTCGCCTCGCGGAAGTCGTAGCGACCGTAGGCATCGCGCACGCGGCGCGAGAGCCCATCGAACTGCGCCAAGGCCCACGCGTTCAGGTCCGTGGGCTTGTACGACGCAAACGGTACGCACATGCCCTCACCGCTGCTGCAGTCCTTGCCCGGCGGCGACGGGATGAAGTCATCCAGGTTGCCGAGCATGTAGCGGACGGTGTTGCGGACCTTGCGGTAGCTCTCGCCCGCGACGGCGAAGAACGATTTATCAGCCCGGATGTCACCATCGTACGCGAGCGTGGCGACCCACCAGCGGCAGACATCGGCCCCGAACTCCTTGAGCAGGTCCTCGACTTCGAGGGTGTTGCCCAGGCTCTTGGACATCTTCTTGCCATCCTTGTCGACAATGAAGCCGTGGGTCAGCAGCGTTTTGAAGGCGGGCCGCCCGGTGGCGCCGAGCGATGTCAGCAGCGACACCTGGAACCAGCCCCGGTGCTGGTCCGAGCCTTCGAGGTACAGGTCGATGGGGTAGTCGGTGCCCTTCGAGCCTCCGCCGCTCCGCTCGCGCATCACGGCGTTCCACGAGCAGCCCGATTCGAACCACACATCAAAGATGTCGTGGCCCTTCTTGAGCGAGGCGAAATCGATGTCACGCGGGGCGTCCCTGTCCACCGCGTGGTCATAGTGCTTCAGCAGGTCGGCGGGGGCCGCCGTGAACCAGATATCCGACCCCTTCTCTCGCACGAGTTTCGCGACCGCTCGCACGCTTGCGGCGGTGAGCAGCGTGCGCCCCTGTGCATCGTAGAACGCCGGGATCGGCAGCCCCCACGATCGCTGGCGGCTGATGCACCAGTCGGGCCGCGTCTCGAGCATGCCGCGCATGCGGTTGCGGCCCCATTCGGGGACGTAGCCCACACCCTCGCGCGTCGCATCGAGCGCCATCGAGCGCAGCGTGCCTTGCCCTTGATGGCTCGATGGCTGGGTGGCTTGATGCCTGACGGGCTCATCCACCCCGATGAACCACTGCTCGGTGGCCCGGAAGATGACTGGTGCCTTGCCGCGCCAGTCATGCGGGTAGGAGTGCATGAACTTGTGGTCGTAGAACAGGTGCCCGCTGGCGCGGAGCGTCTCGACGACCTGCTTGTTGGCATCCCAGATGTTCAGGCCGCGGAGCGCTTCGGGGACCGAGTCATCGTACGAGCCGTTCTCGCGCACCGGGCAGTAGATCGGCAGCTTCTCGCGCAGGCCGGTCTGGTAGTCATCAGCGCCGTGGCCCGGCGCGGTGTGGACCAGCCCCGTGCCGTCCTCAAGCGTGACGTAATCGGCCGCGACCACGCGGTAGATGCGCGCGGCATCCGCCCCGCGCATGGCGGCATCGGGCAGCTTGGAGAAGTCCGGGCCAGTGACCGCGCCTGGATACAGCGGGTGCCGGTAGCCGAGCCCGAGCAGCCGCTCGCCCTTGGTGGTCGCGATCACCACGATGTCCGTGGCCTTGGCCGACTTGCAGACCTTCTCGAGCAGTTCCTTGGCGACGATGGTGATGTTCCCATCGATGAAGGCCAGCGCGTACTCAAAGTCGGCATGCACCGCGATCGCCAGGTTCGCGGGCAGCGTCCACGGTGTGGTCGTCCAGATCATGAAGCAGGGCCGCTGCAGCGGGCGGACCCCCGGCTTGGGCAACCGCGACGATTCTTCAGCGGATTCTTCTTCCGACTCGACCCCATCATCCCCCTCTGCGCCCTCCGCGTCTCTGTGGTGAGACTCCTTCGGCAGTCCGAACGCGTCGTAGACCGCTTCCTGATCCGCCGCCTCGAAGTCGACGTAGATCGACAGGTCCTCGCGGTCGTAGTACTCGAGCTCCGCATCGGCCAGAGCGGTCTCGTTCGCCGGCGACCAGTGCACCGCCTTGAGCCGGCGGTACACCAGCCCGGCATCGACCAGATCGGCAAAGACCTCGAGCGTGGCGCCCTCGTACGCGGGCGCCATGGTCAGGTACGGATCGTCGTAGTCGGCGAGGGTCAGCAGCCGCTTCATCTGCCCGGCCTGCAGCTTGACGTACTTCTCGGCGTACTTCTGGCACTCGCGGCGGACGGCCATGCGGCGCTGGTCATCGGGCAGCCCGGCGATCTTGGCCCACTTGCCCGCCTCGGTGAGCTCCTGCATGACCTTGTGCTCGATGGGCAGGCCGTGGCAGTCCCAGCCCGGGACATACGAGCATGCCCTGCCCTCCATGAGCGCGATGCGGACGACAAAGTCCTTCAGGCTCTTGTTGAGCATGTGGCCGAGGTGGATGTTGCCGTTGGCGTAGGGCGGGCCATCGTGGAAGACGAAGGGCGGGGCCGCGGCGGCGCGGCGGGCCTCCTGCACCTTCTTGTAGAGCGCTGCGTCATCCCAGCGCTTCATGCTCGCGGGCTCGCTCTGCACCAGGTTGGCCTTCATCGCGAAGGAGGTCTTGATGAGGTTGAGGGTGCCCTTGTAGCGGGACTGCTTCTCACCTTCGGATGGCTGGGTGGTGGTCATGGCTGGCTCGCTGGAAGAACAGGGATCGGGGATCGGGGATCGGGGATCGGGGATCGGGGATCAGGCTAAGGGAGCAGGGTGCAAATCGAGACACGGGGCGTGGAACGGGTCGCAGGGCCCCTTTTCCTATCACATGCCATCGCTCTGCGTTCTCTGCGTCTCTGCGGTGCGTTTCGGAAATGAAACGGCCCCGGACTTCCGGGGCCGCTTGGGATGCGTTTGGGCCGGGAAGCCTGGGCTTAGTCATCGTGCTCGAAAATCGACTGGGTCCGGAGGACCAGCCCGCCCTGCGCGAGCAGGTGGTAGGCCTGGGCGTGGATCTCCTTGCGGAAGCGCTGGATATCCAGGATGGAAGCGCAGTTGCCACCATCCTCATCCTGCCAGGAGTGGATGAGAGCCGACCCTTCCTTGGCGAACTGCGTCAGTTCGAGGAACGTGGCCTTGTAGAGGCTCTCGGGGAGCGTCTCGGTCTGGACGGTCGAGCAGTAGCGGATCTTGTCGCCGAAGGCCTGCTCGTGGTCGCGCTCGCCCGCACAGGGGATCGCCGCGACGATGCCGCGGTCGGGGATTCCCTCTTCCTGATCGGTGATGAGCTCGGTGGCGCACTGCCCGTTGTGCTGGAATCGCATGAGGTGCGAGCCGGGCATCACCCAGGCCTCGAACTCATAGCCACCGTAGGCCACGGTGGTGCGGTTCCGCACCCGGAAGAGCTCGGGGTGGAGGGCACGACGATACAAGATGAGGCGATATGCCTGCAGGCTTGATGACTTTGAAGGCGTATTCATTGCTGTACCTACTTTTCTTCGGCGATCGCCGCGACCCGCCGTTCAGGGGCTTGCGAGCACAGAGTGTATGGAGCGATTTTCATTTGGCAAGAAGGAAGTTCCAAGATCATTGGCGAGCGGTGCTGCCAAAGGGCTGGGGTAACTCCCCCACCCTACCCCCAACGAGTGGTGGATTCTGGGGTTACGCCTCACGCGGTTGGGGTGGGTGGTCCGAACATGATGAAGAGTCGATTTTTCACGTCGGGACGCCATGGCACGCACCCCGCTGGACATCCTGCGCAAGCTTCCCCCGACCCTCGCCCGAGCAGCGGTGGCCGCGACGCTGCCCCACGCTGCCCCGAACGAGCGCGATGGGTTGATCCAGGCTCTTTTCGAGCGGATCGGACGGGCAGACCACCGTGCTGCCACGGTGATCGCCATCGCGGGCTGGTGGGGCGAGCTTGGTGCCGAGACTCGACAGCGGCTGGTCCAGGCCGTTGGGGATGAGCTGTCCCTTGTCATCCGGGCACTGCGAAGCTCCACGGACAACCGCGACCGGCGAGCGGCGGCAATGATTGTTGCCGAGGCGTTCTCCACAGATCCAGGAACTCTCCCCGCCCGTCCACCTGGCGCTACGGACTCGGCGATCGACTGGGATGCTGACGTCGCATGGGCCGCCGAGGCATATCCCGAGCATCGCGTCGGCGCGGTGCTGGCGACGGTGGCGGCTCGTGCCCATGCACCCGGGCCGATGTTGCGCGCGTTCCTTAATGAAGCCGGTCACGCATCGCACATGGCGCTGCGGGCCGCGGCTCGGGGGCTGCCAGTGAATGTGCAGCGGGCCCGGCTGGCCTCGTGGCTCGGGGTGCCCGCCTTGTCCGCCGTGGCGCGGGACCGGCTGGAGCGGATCGCCGAACCGGCGGACCTTGCTGCTTTCTTTGAATCAGCCCATCTGCTGCGAGTTGCGGGCCGGCGCGCCGAACTGGCCCGCATCGAGCGCCCGGAGCGGCTCGTCGCCCGCGAAGACTCGGGCTGGCTGCACGCAGAAGCCCGGCGCGGACGTGTCGCGATGATCGCGACGCTTGGTCTGCGGGACGATGCCCGCGTGAGCCTGCTCCACGCCGCGATGACCGATTCAGACGCGGGTGTGCGGGCCGCGGCGGCGCTCGCGCTGCGGCGGATCCCGGCTTCGCCAGCGGGCGATGAGGCGCTGGCGGATTTCTCGCTCGATGCCTCGCGGGGGCCCGCGATCGCGGCGACGGCATCGCTCGTGGATGCGCCCACCGCATCGCGTCGGCGCGTGCTCGGGCCCGTGTACCAGCGGCTGACGCGGTCACCCCACGCGGCGGTGCGGTCGATGGCCCGCCGCGCGCTGACGGGCGAGCGGGCGGCGAGCGGCATCGCGGGCGACCGGCTCGGCTGCCCGGTGACCGCGCGGGCCCGGCTGGCTCGCGACCGCTCAGGAATGATCTCCGCCGTGCGCGAGCGCCTGCAATCGCAGCGGATCGATGAGGTCCTCGGGGCGCTCGAACTGGCGCGGCGGCTCGGCATCGCGAGCGACCTGCGCACCGAGATCGTCCGGCTGACCCGCGGCGCGGACCCGCGAGCGGCCTCGCGTGCGCTGATCGTTCTGGGGGAAGCATCCGACACCGATTCCATGCTCGCACTTCGCGCTGGCCTCGCTCACGCGGACGGAAGGGTCCGAGCCAGCGCGCTCGAAGCCCTGGCGCGGCGCGAGCCGGGGGATGAGATCTTCGAGCGTTGCATCCACGATGATGTGCCGCGCGTGCGAGCCGTGGCGTTGCGGCACCTCCTGCGCCGCGACGGCCCGGGGTTCCCGGCTTCGCAAGGACTGGCCGAGATGCTGGGCGATGCGCGCCCCGGGCACCGGCTCTCCGCGCTGTGGGTGGTCGAGCGCCTTCGCCACGCCGAACTGACCCAGCGCGTCAGCGACATCGTCGCGCGCGACCCGCACCCGGCGGTGCGCCTGCGGGCATCGAGGTGCGCTGCCGTGCTGTCGGCGCGGCTGCGGCAGCGGTGGATCGAGCGGCTCGACGAGTCGACCGAAAGAACCCAAGGCCCGGACATCACCGTGCTCGTTCGAGCGCGAAGCGGCGTCAGCAAAGGAGCGGCGGCATGATCCCGGTCCTGTTCATCGCCCAGACCATCGGACAGACCATCGCGCCGGTGCGGCTGGCGCAGGATGCGGCGGCCGTGACCAACGGCACGGATGTGCCGTGGAGTTCGGTCGCCATCGCGTGCTCGCTGGTGCTGATGGTGTCCCTCGCGCTGGTGGTGTGGAAGTGGGCGCGATCGCGCGGGCTCCCCGCGGAAGAGCGCGCGTTCCGCGCGATGGCGTGGCGGCTGCATCTCGGGCCGGTCACGCGGCGGCGTATCCGCCGCGCTTCGGCCACATCGGGCGTGCCCGCGGTGGCGCTGCTGCTCAGCGATGCCGCTCGCCGTACCGCCGGGCTCAGTACGCCCCACGTGCCGGTGGATCCCACCTGACCAGTTCAATCTCGAAGATCAGATCGGTCCTGGGCGGGATCGGTTCGCGTCCCTGCTCGCCGTAGGCAAGCCGCCACGGGATCTCGATGCGCCGCTTGCCGCCGGGCCGCATGCCCGGGATGCCCTCGCGCAGACCCTGGATCAGCCCGGCGGAGGCAAGGTCAAAGGTCAGGGTGCGCTTGCGCTTCTCGGTTGAGTCGAAGACCTCGCCGTTCGCGAGCATCGCGACGAAGCTCACCTCCGCGACCGCGCCGGCGGGGATAGGTGCCCCGGCACCGACGGTCAGATCCCGCGTGACAACGCCGCCGGGGGTCCGCTCGACGCCACCGGTCTGGGCGGGAACCGCTTCGGGGACGGTTGTTCGCTCCGGCTGCACCGGCACCTGCGCCGACGATGCTGGCTCGGGATGCACGACGGGAGGGCCGGAGTTGTGCTGTGTGTCGCCTGCGCAGCCGGCGAGCGCCGTCAGCATGGCGAGCGGGATGAAGCGAGATGGTTTGAGCATGCGAACATCATCGCATGGCCATGCGAATCCGCACAAGATCGGCCCTGGCACGCGTTCATTCCCTCACGGGAACTGATTACTGGGGCGGAGAACCGGCTGCTTCCGCGGGCGGTGCGCCGGTGAAGTCGAGCTGCCCGCGTTCCCCGAACGATGCCGTCGGCACGCGCAGCCCGGTGTCAAACAGCGCCTCGGCGATGGTGCCCGGAAGCTCGTACTCGACCGTTGCGTCAAACGTGTAGGGCATCCGACCCACCGGGGCCGAGGCGATGCCCGTTCCCTCGCCCACGGGGAAGGCGACGGGCAGCAGGAACTCCTGCGTGCCGTAGCGACGCAGGGTGGTCTCCGCTGAGCGCTCGCCATCGAAGACCCGCTTGCCGTCGAGCGACAGCCCGTAGCGCACATTCTTCAGCGGCAGCGGGTCGGCGTTGCGGTTCTCAGCGGCGACGAGGAACGTGACAACGACGCCCTGCTCGGTCTGTTGAGTCACGGCGACATCGCGCACTTCAAAGCGCGGCGCCTGGGCGCCCGAGCATGCTCCCAGCGCGGCGGCGCAGGTCGCGAGGAACCCGAACTTCACGCTTTGCACTCGGTCGCTGCTCGTCATGCGGGCAGCGTACCATCACCCTTGTGTCCCGCGCACCCGCACCACAAGCCAGCTGGAGAGAGACCGGCGAACAGGACCTGATCGGCGGCCCGCCCATTCCCGTGGGCGTGCTGATGCGGCGGTTGGCAGCGCTCGCGTGGTCGCACAAGTGGGTCGCCCTGCCCGCGGTCATCGCGACGGTCGCCGTGCAGGGGCTGACGCTCGCGGGCCTCGCCGGGCAGGGGCTGGCGATCGACGTTGTGAGGGCGACCATGGATGCCGGAGCGCCCAGGCCGCGTTGGCCTCTGGGCCTGACTCCCCCCGCGGACTGGGGGCTGCTCTCGCTGATCGCTGCGGTCGGGGTGCTGGTGCTTCTGACGAGCGTGCTCGCGGGGTTCGGCAGGTACTGGACACGCGTGGCCGATGAGCGCTTCGTCCAGGCCTGCGTGGTGGACCTGCGCACGAAGCTCTATGACAAGCTCCAGCGACTGCCATTCGGGTTCTTTGACCGGATCGATACCGGCCAGATCATCAACCGCGTGACGGGCGATTCGCAGCAGGTGCGCAACTTCATCCAGGGGATCATGATCCGAGCGGGGATCGCGCTGATCACACTGGCGATCTTTCTGTTCTACATGCTCCAGACCAGCGCCTGGCTGACGCTCGCGTGCCTGGTGGTCTACCCGCTGCAGGTCTTGGTGATGGTGCGCTACGGGCGCGTGACCAAGCCCAAGTTCATCGAGCAGTCGCGGCTCGTGGACATCGTCGTCAAGTCGATGCAGGAGGCGATCGCGGGGGTGCGCGTCATCCGCGTGTTCGGGCGCGAGCGCTGGATGACCGACCGGTTCCAGCAGCACTCGGAGGCCGCTCGCGACCAGCGGCTGACCCTCGCTCGCGACCAGGCGACGCACACGCCATTTGTCGGCGCCACGAACTTCATCTCGCAGGCGGTGCTGCTGGGCTTCGGCGGCTGGCTGGTGATGCGCGGCCCGGCGGATGGCGGCATCGCGCTGGGCACGCTCTGGATCTTCCGCGGGCTGCTCGACCGCCTGGCATCACAGGCCGATGCGATCGTCGCGATCATCGGCGAAGCGCCGGAATCGCTCGCCGGGGCCGAGCGCGTGTACAAGCTGCTCGACCACCCCATCGACATCCAGAGCAAGCCGGGCGCGGCGCTGCCGCTGCTCGATGATGGCACACGCGGCATCGCCGGGGAGGTCGAGTTCCGCGATGTCACCTTCGGCTACGCGCCGGAGAAGCCGGTGCTGCGCGGCGTCTCGTTCAAGGTGCGAGCGGGCGAGATCGTGGCCGTCGTCGGGCCGACGGGAGCGGGTAAGTCGACGCTGCTGTCGCTGATCCCCCGCTTCTACGACCCGCAGACGGGCCGCGTCCTGATCGACGGCGTGGATGTGCGCGACATGCCCGTTGAAGAGCTGCGCCGCCGCGTAGGCATCGTGTTCCAGGAGCCGTTCCTGTTCAGCAACACGGTCAGGTCCAACGTGGCTTTCGCCGAGCCCGATGCGGCGATGGACGAGGTCCACGAGGCCAGCGAGGCCGCCGCCGCGCGGACCTTCATCGAAGAGATGCCTCAGGGCTACCAGACGTTGATCGGCGAACGCGGCGTCTCGCTCTCGGGCGGGCAGCGGCAGCGCCTCACCATCGCCCGGGCGCTGCTGGCCGACCCCGCGATCCTCGTGCTCGACGACGCCACTGGCAGCATCGATGCGCTCACCGAGCGCGACATCCAGCAGGCCCTGGCCACGCACATGAAGGGGCGGACGACGTTCATCGTGGCCCATCGCCTCAGCACGCTGCGCAAGGCCGATCGCATCATCGTCATCGACAAAGGACGCATCGTCGATACCGGCAGCCATCAGGAGCTCATGTCCCGCGCGGGCCACTACCGGGCCTCGGCCCTGATCCAGCTCGCTCTCGAAGATCCGGACGAGGGCCCAGCACAACTGCGCGGCGAGGGGGTAGGCTGATGTCCTCACTCCCCAAGCAAATGCTGGTCGCCGTCGCCCCGGTCGCCGAAGAACGCGAGCCGGAGCGTCGGCCCATCCAGTGGCCGCTGGTCCGCAGGCTCTTCTCCTACACCTGGCGCTACCCACGACTTCAGTGGATCATCATCGCGCAGGCCGTGGTGATGGCGATCATCCACACCCTGGTCCCCATGACGATCACCGAGACGGTCCGCTGGACCATCGAAGAGCCGGCCCGGTGGCGTGAACTCACGGGCACCGACCCGATGGTCGGGCTGCTCGCGGGCGCCGGCGTGGTCATCGCGATCGGCATCGTGTTCTACCTCCTGTTCCGCAGCCGGATCTACAGCGTGAACAGGCTCACCGAGCAGGTGGTGGTCGACCTGCGCCGCGAGCTGTTCGAGCACGTCCAGCGCCTCGACATGTCGTTCTTCGACCGCACCAAGCTTGGCCGGATCCTCAGCCGCGGCACCTCCGACATCAACGCGATGCGAGCGGCGATCGCGCAGATCATCCCGCGCACGCTGATCCAGGGGCTGATCATGGTCTTTTACTTCGCCGTCATGGTGAAGTACGACTGGGTGCTCGCCCTGTCGCTGCTGGGCTTTGCGCCGCTGATGCTCTACTTCAACGCCCGCCTGGGCTCGCGGATGGAACACGCCTACCGCGTGGTCCAGGAGTCCTACAGCCGCCTGACGGCCAACATCGCCGAGACGGTCGCGGGCATCCGCGTCACACAGGGGTTCGCTCGCGAGCGCGTGAACGCGGGAATGTTCCACGACCTGCTCCTGCACCACCGCGAGAACAACCTGCGAGCGGCCCACGTGCACGGGCTCTACATCCCGCTGTTTGACCTTGGCTCGCAGGCGGTGGCCGTGGCCATCCTGATCGTCGGGGCGTGGCGGATCGAGCACGGCGCGATGGGCGTCGCCGACCTGCTGGGGTTCCTGCTCTATTCGGCGGGGTTCTTCTGGGCCGCGGTGATGCTTGCTGATCTCTACGGAACGACGCTGCAGGCGATGGCGGGCGGCGAACGCTTCTTCGCTCTGCTCGACAGCCAGCCAACGATCACCGACGTTCCGGACCCGGTCGACCTTGATGCACGAACCGTCACTTCTGAACGAGCCGCGACTGCTGAACGAGCCGCGAACGCCGGTGAGCGGACTGAATCCTCCCCCCCGCTCCCCATGCACGGCCCGCCCCGCGGCGCCCGGATCGTGTTCGATGAGGTCACCTTCGGCTACGACCCGGCCCGCCCGGTGCTCGCCAGCGTCTCGTTCACCGCCGAGCCGGGCCGCACCATCGCGCTCGTCGGGCACACCGGTTCGGGCAAGACGAGCATCGTGAACCTCGTCTGCCGCCTGTACGAGTACCAGTCCGGGGCCATCACCTTCGATGGGTTCGACCTGCGCCGCATCCGGCTTGAATCGCTGCACCGGCGGCTGGCGCTTGTGAGCCAGGACAACTTCCTCTTCGGCGGGACGGTGATGGACAACATCCGCTTCGCGCGGCCCGAAGCTGCGGATGCGGAAGTGGTCGAAGCCTGTCGCACGCTGGGGTGTCTGGACATCCTCGAATCGATGCCCGATGGGCTGAGGACGGATGTCGGCGAGCGCGGGGCCAGCCTGTCCCTGGGCCAGCGGCAGCTCGTGTGCTTCGCCCGCGCGATGCTCGCCGACCCGCGCCTGCTGATCCTCGATGAGGCGACATCCGCCGTTGACACCTTCACCGAGCACCGTGTCCAGCTCGCGCTCGAACGGCTGCTGACCGGGCGCACATCGATCGTCGTCGCCCACCGCCTCAGCACGATCCGGCATGCCGATGAGATCCTGGTGCTCGACCACGGCCGCATCATCGAGCGCGGCACCCACGGGCA
>JBIPMO010000393.1:0-2579 GCA_044369085.1 Phycisphaerales bacterium | reverse complement strand
GATGCACGCGTGCTTCATCGCGCTCGCCATCAGCACCGGATCCTTCGCGTGCGCGATCGCCGTGTTCAGCAGCACCGCATCCGCCCCCAGCTCCATCGCGATCGAAACATCCGAAGCGCTCCCCACCCCAGCATCCACAATCACCGGATACGAACGCGCCCCCCGACCCACACCCTCTTCCCGACTGGCGACCGGCGACTCCCGACTCGCGCTCCCCGCCGCGTCCCCCTTCAGCATCTCGAGCGCCAGCACAATGTTGTTCGGATTCAACACCCCCTGCCCCGATCCAATCGGGCTCCCCGCGGGCATCACGCACGCCGCACCCGCTTCCTTCAGCCGCAGAGCCGTGATCGGGTCATCGCTCGTGTAGCACAGCACATCAAACCCATCCTTCACAAGCTCGCGGCACGCCTCGAGCGTCCCCACCGGGTCGGGCAGCAGCGTCTTCTTGTCCGCCAGAACCTCCAGCTTCACCCAGGATGCCCCGCCATTCCCGAGCTGCTCCAGAATCTCCCGACCCAGCCGCGAAACCCGCACCGCATCCTCCGCCGTGAAGCACCCCGCCGTGTTCGGCAGGATCGTGTACCGCGAAAGGTCCAGAGCATCCAGCAGCGACTGCCCCTTCTCATTGAACAGCCGCTCACGACGAACAGCCACCGTGATCACCTCGGCCCCGCTCGCCTCGAGCGATGCCCGCATCACTTCAAAGTCCTTGTACTTCCCCGTCCCGACGATCAGGCGACTGGAAAACACACGTCCGGCGAGCTGAAGTGAATCGTTCATGGCAGCAATCTAAAGGATCGAGGCTCGGTCGACTGGTTCAAAGAGCGGTCGCAAAAACACTTCGCCCCATCACCCGCCCCCGACAAGCGTCACGATCTCGATCGTGTCCCCATCCTGAAGCTCCCGCGATCCGTGCTGCTTCTTCGGCACGATCCCGCGGTTGATCTCCACCGCGCACGCCGCCCCCGCCAGGCCGTGCCGCTCCAGAAGTCCCGCCACCGTCGTCCGCTCGGGAACGATCTCCTGCTTGCCGTTGATGGTGATCTGCATGCGACCACAGTCTAGGGGCTATCCCAGAACCATGATCGGGAATCGAATCACAGCAGTGCGATGCCCAAAGCCCTTCAATCCATGAGTCTCTCTCTGTGTCCTCTGTGTTCTCTGCGGTGAAAAAGGGTTTCGGGATAGGCTCCAGGCCCCCGCCGGCCAAAAGGCCCCGAGTTCGAGCAGCCCATCGCGCCCGAACCCGAGGCCTCGAAATGTCGCTCGCTCAAGCCTCCGTAACCCCAAGCCCTCACGGGCAGGCGTTGCCGAAGTTCCCGAGCACGCTCGTCACGTCGCTGAAGTTCACCACCCCGTCGCCGTTCGCATCGCCCGGGCATGTCGCCGGTGCCGCAATCATGTGCCCCGCCACGAACACACCAGGATTCGAAGCCGCCCCGTACGCAAAGAACGAAGCCAGCTCCGCCCCACGCCGACCATCAAACACCTTCACGTGCGACTGCCCGCTCGCGATCGGCCCCGGGCCCACCCCGGTGATGATGTCATCCGCCCCGTCGCCGGTCACATCGCCGACCGCGACACGCACCCCGCCCGCAAACGAAGGGTCATCCACCGCAAGGAACGACCGGATCTCCGCCCCACTCGCGCCGCTGAACACCTTCACGTGACCGCCGGCCGCGCCGGGCCCGGCCCCGGTGATGATGTCATCACGCCCGTCCCCATCAACATCGCCCGAGGCCACGAACACCCCGCCGCTGAACGCCGCCGGGTACGCGAAGAACGATGCGAGCTCCGCTCCGCCGCCGCTATCAAACACCTTCACATGCGGGCCGCCACCGGGACCGCTCCCGACTATGACGTCGTCGCGACCGTCCCCATCGATGTCGCCCGAGGCAACATTCACGCCCCCGCTGAACCCCCCGAACGCAAAGAACGACTGCAGCTCCTGCCCGGTCGCGCCATCAAACACCTTCACATGCCCGCCCGTCGACCCGGGCCCCGCGCCGGTGATGATGTCATCAAACCCGTCCCCGTTCACATCGCCCGCCGCCACCGTGACCCCGCCGCTGAACGCCGCCGCGTACGCAAAGAACGAACGGATCTCCGCCCCGGTCCTGCCATCAAACACCTTGACGTGGCCACCGGCCGCCCCCGCTCCCGTGCCCGTGATGATGTCCTCCACCCCGTCGCCGGTCACATCGCCAGAAGCGACGCGCACGCCGCCCTCGAACGCTTGTCCATACGGCGCAAAGAACATCCCAGATGCCCCGGGGGCACCGGGCGACCCGGGGTTGCCTCGGGTCACGCGAACCTCCGCAAGCCCGTCCGCATCCGGCGCAACGAGCAACCCGGGCACACCGCCGCCCGCCAGAACCGACGGAACGCCGGCCATCAGCCCCGCAAGCACCGCAACAGACAAAGCACGATCAGCAAAAGTCTTCATTTCAATCTCCAGTTTGATCTTTCATTCAGCGTCAATCGCCCCGAAACCCTGCGCGAAGCACGACAGATTGAGCGGCATCCGCCCCGCCGTGTGACCGCGCAGCCGAAGTCCGTGGATCCCGAGAATCTGC
>JBIPMO010000110.1:0-9039 GCA_044369085.1 Phycisphaerales bacterium | reverse complement strand
CACGACGGTGTCCGAGTTCGCATCACCCAGCCCGGCGTTGATCTGGCCGAGCTCGATCGAGCCGTCGTTCACGGGCACATCCGTGAGAACAACTGCCGACCCGCTCGGCGGGCTCAGCAACATGTTCACCGAGTTTGGATAAGGGCAGAAGGGATCGATCGCGCAGTACCAACTGAATGGCACGGCCAACGCGCCGTCCTCTCCCACGGGGAACTCGTGGAAGGAACTGACAACCGTGCCGAAGTTCGGCACGAGCCAATCCAGCTTCACCCACCACAGCCTGTTCCAGGGCCACTGCGGGATGAACACGCAGGGCGGCGGGCAGACGATTCCGGTTGGCGGGGGCGGGGGCGGGACGCGTCCGCAGATCATCTCAGAGAAGAGCTCGAACGCCAGGTCGTACTGGCCTTCGCATTGCCCGCTGGTCCCGAAAAGCGGTTGGGCGATGATGTTGTAGAGGGGATCGAACTGCAGCGCCGGGCAGTTCCTGACCCCCTCGACACCCGACCAGCGGAACTCCACCAAGCCCGGGATCGAGCTGCCACCGGCGGGGCTGCCATCGCCCGCTTCCCCCGGCTTGTCGTTCTCCGAGATCTGGAGCCAGTAGCGCTCCCCCTCGAACTGCATGAACCCCTGGGGGTTCAGGCACGCCGTGAACTCGTAGACGATCTTGCCATCGCAGTCGGTGCCGACCGGTCTGCGCACCGCCTCGACGCACCAAGAGGCGAGCAGCACCGGGCCCCCGAGAGGAAAGATCTGCGGAGTGCACTGCACGGGGTTGGCCTGCCAGATCAGCACCGTGAAGTTGCTGGCGGGGCGATCGGCATCACCGCTCGTACCCCACCAGCGGAGGCCCTTGACGGGCACTGTCGCCGAGGCGATCCAGTCGTCCGTCACGGGCGAAAGGCTCGAGGAAGGGGTGTTGCAGCGCTCGCTGAACGAGTCGAACGCAGGGGAACGCTTGTCCCAGGACTGGCTGTAGGTCCAGCCCGCGCTGGCCATGCCAGCGACGCACAGCGACATCGCCACGGCAGTGCAGTTCATCTGATTCATGATTTCTCCTTCGGAATGATGCCCCGAATCGCGGCCCGCCCGGCTGAACATCAGCCTTCCACGCAACCCTTCGGTCCGGGACTCATCAAGCAGCCAATTCATGGACCGCGCTGTGCATCGCATAGTCCGGATTTCGTGCGATCTTTACACGCCGAACTGCAGGCCGCTTTCGACCAGTGGCGCAACATCGCGATTGACTCGGCGTCGAGCGAATACGATGCGGCCCACGCATGCCGTCATCGATGACGCTGACAACCCCGCCCGACTACCGGCTCAGCCGGGACGTCTGTTCATACGGCTACTTCCTGCTGGCGCCCAACCACTGGGATGTGAAGCGCCGCGTGCTCGTCCGTCCGCTCGACCTGCCGGGCGGAATCGCCACCCTCACCATCGGCCAGAATCCCGGGCGTGGCTCGCCAGTCCGGGCCGTTGCCGACCGCGCCCTGTCGCGCCCCGACCGCGCCGCGGCCGAGCGCATGATCGCCCGCATGCTGCGCCTCGACGACACGCAGGTCGGAGCCTTCCACAAGATCGACCCCCGCTGGAAGCGTTCCGGGCGCGGGCGGCTCTTCCGATCGCCGACGTTCTTTGAGGACCTCATCAAAACCGTCACGTCGTGCAACGTCGCCTGGCCCAGCACCATCCGGATGAATGAACGGCTGTGCGCGGTGTTCAACCGCGCCTTCCCGCGAGCGACCCAGATCGCCCGCAAGCGCCCGGCCACGCTCCGAGCCCGCTGCGGCGTGGGCTACCGCGATGCTCGCATCGTCGAACTCGCGAAGATGGTCGCATCGGGCGCCATCGATGCGGAGTGGTTTGAAGACCCCGCCACCAGCGACGACGCCGTGCACGAGGCGCTGCTCGATCTCCCGGGCATCGGCCCCTACGCCGCTGCGAACATCATGCAACTGCTCGGCCGCTACGCCAGATTGCCCGTCGACACCGAGACCGTCCGTCACGCCAAGACCGTGCTCGGCATGACCGGCAGCGCTCGCCAGATCGAACGGGCCGTGCACGCGCACTACGAACCGTTCGGCGCGCACAAGTTCCGGTCGTACTGGTTCGAGGTCTGGGCCTGGTACGAAGAAAAGCGCGGCAAGGCCTGGACCTGGGACCGCGAGACCACGGGTAAAACCTTCACCGCAGCGCAGTTCTGATACTCAACATCGAGCACACAGAGAGCCAGAGAATGGGCTCTGCGAAGCAAGGCCCAGGCTTACACGGTGCGGATGGGCCGGCGCCACCTCCGTGTTCTCCGTGCCCTCTGTGGTGAACGACTTCAAGGCACCGTGAGCCCGCCATCGACCAGCAGGTCGTGGCCCGTCACGAAGGAGGCTTCATCCGAGCAGAGCCAGACCACCGCCTTGGCCACTTCCTCGGCCTTGCCGCGGCGCCCGATCGGGTGCAGCGAGGTCATGTAGTCGCGGGCCTGCTGCCCGCCCAGGCTGTCGGCAAAGCGATCGAACATGTCGGTCTCGATCACCGCGGGCGAAACCGTGTTCACGCGGATCCCGGCCTTGGAATACTCCATCGCCGCGCACTTGGTGAGCCCGATCACCGCGTGCTTGCTCGCCACGTACACCGAAACCCCGGCCATGCCGATGCGCCCCGCGACCGAAGCGTTGTTGACGATCGCCCCGCCCCCGGAGGCCAGGATCGCGGGCACCTCGTGCTTCATCGAAAGCAGCACGCCCAGCACGTTGATGTCAAAGACTTTGCGGTAGTGCTCGGGGGTCTGCTCGGTGATCGGCTTGCCCGGATCTCCCTCGACCCCCGCGTTGTTGAACGCAAAGTGCAGCCCGCCCAGTTCCTTGACCGTGCGTGCGACCGCGTCTTTGGTCTGGGCTTCATCGGAGGCATCCGCGCGGATGAAGATCGTGCGCACGCCGAAGGCCTTGAGAAGCTCGAGCGTCTTGCGCCCCTCCTCTTCACGTCGGCCGGTGATGGCGACATCCGCGCCGCGGCGAGCAAACTCGACCGCCGCCGCCCGCCCGATCCCCCCCGTGGCCCCGGTGACCAGTGCGACCTTGCCCTTCATGCGCTGTCTCCTCTTGTGTGGGTGCTCGTCGCCACATGATCGCGATGACGATGATTGTGCAGCCAATCATCATACACCGCAAGGTATTCCTGGTTCTATTCGAACGGTTGACCCCGGCCCGCACGGCTGCGTGAGCGGCTCCGCCCGGCCAGCTTGGCAAGATCTTCACATGATGGCCGGGCCGCCCGGGCCCGTCAGCGCCTTCTTCACTTCCTCGATCAGCTTCTCAGCCTGGAAGGGCTTGAAGAGCACGCACTGCAGCCCTTCCTGGCTGGCTCGGACGATCGAGTGGTGCGGGTCGTACCCGAAGCCGGTCATCAGAATCACCGGCACCGACACCGAAGCAGCCTTCGCCGCCGCGAACACGTCGTACCCGGTGGCGTCGCCAAGGTTGATGTCCGACACAATCACGTCGTAGCCCTGGTCGGGGTCCTGGGTCACCTGCCACTGCAGCATCAGCTTCACAGCGCTCGCGCCGTCATCACAGACGGTGACCTCCATGCCGCGGCGCGCCAGCACATCGCGGATGATCCCCGAGACCTCGGGCTCGTTATCGACGACCAGCAGCCGCTTGCCGCGCAGGGCTGGGTCGATGTCGCTGCTCTCGATCGCGTCGTCGGCACCAAGCAGCGTGCTCGGACCCGCCGCGACGCTCTTCACGCGCTTCTTGAGCGCATCGACATCCTTCAGCACGCGCTCGACCTGGCGCAGCACCGCCGGGTCCATGGTCTGGTCCTTCAGCGCCTCGGCATCGACGGTCAGGTCGTTGAGCGGCTCGGAGAGCTCCCCCTGCACGTTGCCGGTCGCCTTCTTGCTCGTCGTGTAGCGCTCGACCAGCAGCAGGTTCAGGATGTACAGAGCCATCGCGACGTACCGCCCGAAAATCTCGGCGAACTGGCGGTCGTGCTCGGTGAACCCGCTGGTCTTGTCGCTCTCGACGTTGAAGACCCCGAGCGTCTTGTCGAACAGGCGGAGCGGGACCGTCAGCGAAGATCCGCAGCTTTCGAGCCCGAAAACGTAGAGCGGGTCCTTGCCGGTGTCGGCGCAGATGTACGGCTTGCCCGTCGCGGCCACGTGCCCGCTGATCCCGTTTCCCGACGCCGTCGCGTACAGCTTGATCGCCAGGGCCTTCTCCGAAAGCCCGGTGGCCATCACCAGCTCGAGCTCGTTGGTGCGGTCGTTGAGGACGCGGATGTTGAAGTGATCGAAATGAAGAAGGTCGTGCGCCACGCGCACGACCTTGGTTTCCAGCAGCCGCAGACGGTCCGCGACATGCAGGGTCTCGATCGTGTCCGCGTCGATCTTGACGAGCTCGGCCCCCGCCTGGTCGATCGCGTTGATCTTTCGCCGCAGCCGCTCCTGCGCCGTCACGTCGCGGACCAGCGCCACCGCCGCTCCACGCGTCGGGAGCGCCGCGCACAGCGGGTTGCTCGTCGCGAGGCTGGTGATGATCACCTCGTAGTCGCGGTCGCCGCGCGACAGGTGGATGCGCGTCTTGCGCTGGGCGGTCTTGGTGTGCGACGCGAAGTCCGCGACCGCCTTGGTACACGCCGCCGCGACCCGGCCGCGCAGCCGGCGCGAGAACCCGCGGAACACGCGGTTGGCCCAGGCGATGTTGCCGGCGTGATCGGCGACGCAAAGACCCTGACCCAGCACCTCGAGGATGAGGGTCGCTTCCCGGTCGTCGCCCGCCCCGTCGAGCGCGCTACCGGGGAACATCGCAGCCATGGGATCAATGCCGCTCATGATGGGCCACGACGAGCCGCTCGGCTCGTTCGGCCGATTCCTCTCTCCACCTGACGATTCCTTGTTGAGTGTACGCCAGGTTTTGGCTCATGATGCATCCGACCTGAGGACAGCCGCTGTTTCACGAAACACGAACACCGCGGGCAGCCCCCATGTGTCTGCGAGCCACCGCTTATAGGATGCATCGGCTTTCGACCCCTTCCAACCCCGACCTTTCCCTTTCCCCAGATTCCCCCGACCCCCCTTCGGGGCCAGCCTCCCCACCACGCCGATGATCCGACTGGACGCCGTCCACAAGTCCTTTGGAGCGGTCCACGCCGTCCGGGGAGTCAGTCTGGACATCCCCCGCGGCCAGGTCGTGGGCATCCTCGGCCCCAACGGGGCGGGCAAGACCACCACCGTTCGCATGATCACCGGGGCCATCCCGCCATCCTCAGGCACCGTCTCGGTCGATGGCCTCGACTCGGTCGCCCGAACCATGGATGTCAGGCGCTGCCTCGGCTACCTGCCGGAGGCCGCCCCCCTTTACCGAGAGATGCGCGTCGGCGACTACCTGACATACAGGGGCGCTCTCTTTGGCATGCGCGGGGCGGCAGGACGGCGAGCCATCGACGCCGCCGTCGAACGCTGCAGCCTCGCTCCCGTCATGCGGCAGCGCACCGGCACACTCAGCAAGGGCTTCCGCCAGCGGGTGGGCCTCGCCAGCGTCCTGCTCCACGACCCCAAGGTCCTCATCCTCGACGAGCCCACCAGCGGGCTCGACCCCGCCCAGATCGCCGAGGTCCGGGCCCTGATCCGCGACCTCGCGGGCGAACGCACCATGCTCATCGTCTCGCACATCCTGCCCGAGGTCGAGCGCTCGTGCGACCGCATCATCGTCTTCGCTCGCGGAAAGGTGCGAGCCGACGGCAAGCCCGAAGACCTCGTGCGCGGCATCTCGCCCGCCACTGGGGGATACCTGGTCGAAGCCCGGCAGGAACCCGAGGGCGGGCCGAATCCCGCCGCAGTGCTCGCAAGCATCGCGGGCGCGCGCGTGATCAAGGATGAACCAGCGGGCGGCGGCTGGCGCGCGCTGCGCATCGCATTCGAAGGGGGTGGCCAGAACGCGGACATGCGTGAAGCGATCGCTCGAGCCGCGGCGGATGCACGGCTGCTCGTCCGCGAACTGCACCGACCCGGCGGCGGGGCCACGCTCGAAGACCTCTACCTGCGGATCATCACCCAGGAGGATGAGGGGGGCGAGCCGTGACCGTCCTCACCATCGCAGCCCGCGAGTGGGCCTCGTTCTTCCGAACCTCCGCGGGCTGGATCGTGCTCGCGCTCTACCTCGTGCTCTCGGGCTTCTGGTTCGCTTTCGCGACACTCGTCCCAGGCGATCCCGCCACCCTTCGCGCCTTCTTCGGCGTGTCGCAGTGGATCCTCTTGATCATCGCGCCGGCGATCGCGATGCGCCTGCTCGCCGAGGAGCGGCGCTCCGGGACATTCGAATCGCTGATGACCGCGCCCGTCTCGGACTGGGCGGTGATCTTCGGCAAGTACGCCGGCGCGGTGGCCTTCCTGGTCACGCTCTTTCTTCCCACGCTCATCTACGTCGGGCTCCTCGAACTCGTCGCGGACCCGGACTACGGCCCGGTCCTGGCGGGCTATCTCGGCCTGCTGCTGGTCGGCATGCTCTACATCGCCGCCGGGACGCTCTTCTCGGCTCTCACCGAAAGCCAGGTCGTTGCGCTGCTCGCGACCATCTTCTTCTTCGTCGGCATCGAGATCGCCTCGACGCAGGGAGCGCGACTGTTGGGCCCGCCCTGGGACCGGCCGCTGCTTTCCATGTCGGTGCTCGTGCGCGTCGGCGATCTCGCCAAAGGGGTGATCGACACGGGGCACATCGTGTGGTTCCTGACTTCGACCCTGTGGTTCCTGGTGCTCGCCGTTGCGGCCCTTGAATCGCGGAGGTGGCGATGAAAGACCGCGCCAAGACAACCTCCAGCATGCCCGGTGGAGCGGGAATCCGCCGCGTCCGCTACGGGCTCTCGACGATCCTGCTCATCGCGGCGGCGACGGTGGTGTGCCTGCTCTCGGCGTTCCTCGCCTCGCGCCACGCCGTGCGCTGGGACGTGACCGCGACAAGGCAGTTCTCGCTCTCACCCCGCACCGCCGCGGCTCTCCGAGCCATGCCCGAAGATGCCTCGATCATCGTCAGCGCCGCCTCCGACCGCCTCGACGCTTCATCCCCCGGCGCGCGCCGCCGCGTTGTCGATCTGCTCACCGAAATGGCCGGCGCATCAGGCGGGCGGCTGTCTTGGTCATGGATCGACACCGGCTCGCCGAGCGGACGCGAGCGCTACGCCAAGGTGATCGCCGATCTCGCATCCACGCGAGCCGCCGAGCTCGCCGACCAGCGCCAGCAGATCGAATCTGCCGCCGAAGCCGCGGCGCAGATCCCCGCCGCCCTCGGGCGCGTCTCCGACCTTCTCAAGCAGCTCGCAGCCGAGCCCTCGCCCGCGGGTGGCTCCCAGCGCGAAGACCTGGAGCGCCAGGCGGGGCTGGTCCGCACCGTCGCCGCCCGCATCGAGCCCGTCGCCGCGGCCCTCCGCGAGGATGCGGTGTTCACCATCGAAACAACGGGGATCCCCGCCTCGGATCTCGCGAAAGAACGAGCGACTGCTCTCGACGAATCCGCCCGCGTGCTGTCGGCCATCGCCGACTTCGCCGAGAAGCGAGAAGCGCGCCCGCTCCGCGATGAGGCCCGTGCCGCCTACGAGCTCGCCGCCCGCGCGGCAGACACGCTCGCGCGCTTGCGCACGACAGACCCCCTGGCCGCCGCCCGCATCATGCAGGCGGGCGATGCCGCCCTGGTCACCAGCCCGCGCGGCACGCTCGCCATCGATTTCGCCGCGATCTTCCCCCAGTCGGCCGACCCCGCCGCCGCGGGCGATGTGCTCTCGGCCGCCGAATCACTCTTCGCAACCGCCCTCGCCGGCCTCTCCGACGATGCCGCGCCCATCGCGGTGTTCGTCCACGCCGAGAACGGCCGCATCACTGACAACTCTGGGCTGACCCCCGCGGGCCGCCGGGCCTTCGGCGCACTCTTCGAGCGCATGCGGCTGTCGAACATCCAGCCCATGGAGTGGCCCGTCGCCACCGAGTCAATCCGCCCCACCCCGCCCGCGAACCGCCCGGCGGTGTGGATCGTGCTCGGTGCCCCATCGCGCGCGGGAGTCGACCCACGCATCCCCTCGACCGCCGCCGACCGCTCAGCCCGCGTCACCAAGCTGGCCGCCGCGATCCGCTCGCTCATCGATGCGAACCAGAACATCCTGGTCAGTGCCGATGCGTCGGACCTTCCGGGCCTGGGCGAGGCCGACCCGATCGCCGCCGCCCTCGAACCGCTTGGCATCCGCATCGATACCGGCTTCCCTCTGCTCCGCCGCGAATCAACCCCACGCGGCCCCGCGACCATCACCTACCAGGTGCTGCGCGATGCCGAAGCTGCTAGCCCGATCGGCAGCGCGGTGCGCGGGCTCTCCATCGTGCTCCCATGGGCGACCCCCATCGAGCTCACGCCCGCAGCGGGCGTCACCGCCGCGCCGCTGCTCCGCGTCCCCCCGGGGGAGCGCGCGTGGGGTGAGTCGCAGTGGCTGCGGCTGCGCGAAACCGTCGCTCGCGGCGGGACCCGACCGCTCGATGCCCTTCTGCTCGCCGACTCGCCCGAGCCCGATGCCGCTCGCGACCGCGTCCTCCCGCCCGGCTCGGCGGGCTGGGTCGTCGCGGCCGCGCGCGAGCGCCCCCCCGCGGGCGGCCCGCGCCCGCAGCGAATCGCGGTCGTCAGTTCACCGGCGTGGCTTGATGATGCGTACACCCAGGCCGCCGAGAACGTCGCCGGCCGTCGCGCCCTGCTCTTCCCCGGCAACCTCGAACTCTTCGAGTCTTCGCTCCGCTGGCTCGCGGGTCAGGATGACCGCATCGCGCCGGGCCCGCAGACGCGCGATGTCCCGCGCATCGGGCCGATCGCCGAAGGCACGCTGACCGGGCTGCGCTGGCTTATCGTGGCCGGGCTGCCGGTGCTGGTGCTGATCACCGGAGCCGCGTGGCGCGTGCTGCGTGGGTGAGCATTACAGTGCTGCCGTGACCGAATCCCAGGCCAGCTCCGGGCCGCTCTCTTGGGCCACATGGCGCTCGGCGCTGTGGCTCGTGCTCTTCGTGAC
>JBIPMO010000392.1:0-2589 GCA_044369085.1 Phycisphaerales bacterium | reverse complement strand
GACTTCATGCAGTCGCGTGGAGTCTTCATACTGTCGCCCGGCAGCGCGCACGATGCGCCGCTCGCCGATCAATAGCGAATGGTTCGACGCCGCGAAGCGGCGCACGAATGTTGCCAGGGGCCGCGAGTCTTCGAGCGCGCCCCTGGTAAACGCCCCCTTGACAACTCGCCCCCGCTCACCGCGTCTCCCCCTTCACCGGATTGTGCCACTTCCTCCCTTCCCGACCCAGCATCTCATCCGTCGCCGCCGGGCCCCACGACCCCGCCGCGTAACTCTGGATCCCCTTCCGCACACGCTCGGAATCCAGCACCGGCTGCACGATCCGCCACCCCGTCTCCACCTCATCCTTGTGCTTGTACAGCGTCTGATCCCCCCGCATCGCATCCAGCATCAGCGGGCCGTACGCCTCGATCGGCGTCGCGTTGAACGCCTTCGTGTAGTCCAGATCCATCTTCACCGGCTGCACCTGCAGCTTCTGCCCCGGCACCTTCGCATCAAACCGCAGCGATACCCCATCCTCCGGCGCAATGTTGATGATGATCCTGTTCGCGGGCCGGTCCTTCGCCACATCCGGGATCCGCCGGAACAAGTCCACGGGCGGCTGCTTGAACTGCACCACGATCTCCGTCAGCTTCCGCGCCATCTTCTTCCCGCTACGGACATAGAACGGAACCCCAGACCACCGCCAGTTCTCAAAGTGAACCCGCATCGCCGCGTACGTCTCCGTCCGCCGCTCGGCATCCACCCCTTCGAGCTGCTCGTACGCCTTCCCCCCGTCATCATCGTTCGCATCCCCGCTCGCCGCGTACCGACCGAACACCGCCTGCTCGTGCGCCTCCGATCCGTCGATCGTCCGCGCTGTGTTGATGATCTTGATCTTCTCCCGCCGGATCGCGTGCTGGTCGTAGATGCTCGGCGCCTCCATCGCCACCAGAGCCAGCACCTGCAGCAGGTGGCTCTGGATCATGTCCCGCATCGCCCCCGCCGCGTCGTAGAAGTTCCCCGCCCGCCGACCAACACCCACCGCCTCCGCCGCCGTCACCTGCACGTGATCCACGTACTTGTTGTTCCACACCGGCTCGAAGAGCGTGTTGGCAAACCGCATCACCAGGATGTTCTGCACCAGCTCCTTGCCCAGGTAGTGGTCGATCCGGTAGATCGCCTCTTCCTCGAACACCCGCCCCAGCGCCCGGTTCAGCTCGATCGCCGAGTTCAGGTCCTCCCCGAACGGCTTCTCCACGATGATCCGCTGCCACGGCGTCGCCGCCGGGTTCAGCGCGCACCACCGCTTCCCCTCGATCACCATCCCGCTCTCACCGATCTTCTCGATGATCCCCGCGTAAAGCTGCGGCGCCACCGAAAGATAAAAGAGCACGTTCGCCACCGGGTACGTGTACGCCTTCATCTGCTCCAACGTCGGCTCGCCCCCCAGAGCCTGCCGCTGCGCCTCCGTCAATGAGTGGTGCGTCAGAGCCAGCTCGTTCACCCGCCGGATCAACGCCGGGTACATCTCCGATTCCGTTGCGCTCCCCGCCAGATAGTGAACCCGCTCGGCAAACCGCCGCCACTGCTCATCTGTGTACCCCGCCGCGTGCTTGGCCGCGTGAGGCTGCAGCTTCGCCCGCCACTCCTCATCGCTCATCGCCGTCCGGCTCACCCCGAGCACCGCCAGCCCCTTGGGCAGCCGCCCCTGCGCATCCAGATCCACCAGAGCCGGGATCAGCTTCCGCTGCGTCAGGTCCCCCGAGGCCCCGTAGATCACGAGCACACACGGGTCGGCTTCCATCACTCCGCTGCTCTGCACGCTTGGCAAGGGTTGCATAGGACGTCTCCATGTCCACGGGACAACGTGTTGTACCACCCCCGTCTCGACCTCTCCTCCTACTCCCTCTCGGTGGGATGGGCTTGCAGCCCGTCCCTACCAAGCCTCCTTCTCGTGAGTGCATCAGCGACAAACCCACGCAGAAGATCTCACCCCGCACGACCCTAGGACCATCTCTCCACCCCGCCCCGCTCCCCCCCACGGTTCCATTTCCCCGATCCCCTGATTAGACTGCCGCCCGCGAGGCCACCGAGCCTCAAACCACGCCCGCTCCGGGGCAACGGAGGATCGCTTCCACATGGCGGCAAGAACCCAAGGCGTCGACACCATGGACCCGGTCCACAACATCCCACCCGCGGGATTCGACCCCAAAGCCGCCGAGAGCACCATGCTCGGGCACCCATCCGGCCTCTTCCTCCTCTTCATCGTCGAGATGTGGGAGCGCTTCTCCTACTACGGAATGCGCGGCCTCCTCGTCCTCTACATGATCAGCGTCATCGCCGTCCACCAGCTCGCGCCGGGCGTCTACACCAACACCCTCAAGTACGAAGAGCTCGCCGCTGACGACGCCACCAAGGTCGTCGCCACCAAGAGAATCCCCTTCCAGATCCGCGTCGGCGAGCAGCCCACCGAGCCCCCCGCCCCCATCCCCGCCACCGGCGAACCCACCCTCAAGTTCACCCGCCTCAAGGAAGGCCCCGCGGGCCCCGATGGCAACCCCACCTGGGTCCCGGATGAGGCCGCCACCGACTCGCTCGCACCGATCG
>JBIPMO010000391.1:0-2595 GCA_044369085.1 Phycisphaerales bacterium | reverse complement strand
AGCGCGACTCGGGCAGCAGGCCGGGATTCTGCGGCGGTGCGTGGGTGGTGAAGGTGATGTGCGTGTTGCTCGGGTGATCGAGGTGCTGGGGCGGTGCGGGGTGCGTGCTCGTGCTGAGGCTGCGGGAACGAAGGCTTTGCCGTCAGCGCGCGGTGCGCTGCGTGTGGTGAGCGTGATCGAGTCGCAGGGTTCTTCGGTGGGCGGGGTGACCTCGTGGAGCGCGCGGCTGGAGCGGTACTTTGAGGAGCATCCGGAGCTTGGTGTTGATTGGCGCACGCTGTTCATCGGGCCCGGTCGGGCGGCGGATTGCGAGGGGGTCGGTAGCCGGGAGCGTGCTCGCGAGTGCGTGGTCGACCCGACGGGATCGGTCGCGGGGCAGGTGGCCGCGGTGGTGCGCTCGCTTGAATCGCTCGGGGCTGATGTGGTGCTGCCGAACTATGGTGAGCTTGCGCACGCGGCGGCGATGCAGTACCGCGGCGCATCGGGCGGATGCGGGCGGGTGGTGACGGTGGCGCACACGAACGATGCGTACTACCGGCGCATGCTCGCGGAGTATCACGGATGGGATGGCGCGGTGGCCGTGAGCGGGGAGTGCCTGGAGTGGGCGCGTGGGATCGCGGATGGGCGAGCGGTCGAGCGCATTGACTACGGGGTGCCGCTGCACCGGGCGAGGCCGGCTCGCGGTGATGATCGCGCTGCTTTGCGGCTGGGGTACATCGGTCGCGTGGTCGAGGCGCAGAAGCGGGTGAGCGATCTGCTGACGTTCCTGGAGGAACTGGGGCGGCTGGGCGCGGCGTATGAGTTCCACATCGTCGGGGATGGCGATGCGCTGGAGGGGTGGCTGCGCGAGGCCGAGCGGCGCGGGCTGCCGATGGGGCGGATCCGGGCGCACGGGGCCAAGCCCCGAGGGTGGGTGCAGGAGTTCCTGCGGGTGCTGGATGTGTTCGTGCTGACATCGGAGGCGGAGGGAACGAGCATCGCGATGCTCGAAGCGATGGCGGCGGGTGCGGTGCCGTGCGTGACGCGGGTGGATGCGACGATCGATGGGCTGCTCGCGAGCGGTGAGAACGGGGTGGTTGTTCCGGTGGGCGAGATGGGGATGATGGCTCGCGAGGTGGCCGGGCTGGCGGCGGATCGGGGGAGGCTGTCGCTGATGGGCGAGGCAGCGCGGAAGACGATCGAGGGGAGCTCGTACAACATCGAGGCGTGCGCGCTCCGCTACGCGGCGTTTCTCAAGCGGGTGGCGGCGGCCGCGCCCGCTCGCGCGGCACGGACGGATCTTGGGCTGCATGTGCCGAGCATCACGGTGATCGGGCGGGCGTGCTCGTACGAGGAGCAGTTGGAAGCGAGCCTGCGCGGGGCCGGTGCTCGCGATATTGCGCGGGGCGGGCCGACTGGAACCTGCGATGCGGTCATCATCCGAGCGGTGGATGAGCATCCGGGGGCGGAGCAGATCCGGGCGTGGCGTGCGGCCGGGCTGGGTGTGGCGGTTGAACCGACGCTTTCGCTTGAGGCGCACACGCACATCACGCACTGGTTCGAGCATCTGCGGCTCGCGGGTTGCCGGCGGATCGCGGTCATGCTGGACCCGTGGGTGCTGCCCGCATCGTTGGAGTGGCTGGCGGCTCGGCGGAGCGAGTTCCTGGCATGCGTGCTGCACCCGCGCGGGCGGCGTGGAATGTCGATCATGGGGGTGCCGGCGCTGAGCGCGCTGGAGACCGCCAAGACGATGCGGCCCGATGGCGTGGTGCTGAGCGGGGCGTACGACGACCCGCTGGGATACGCGATGACGTGGCAGCTTCGGCGAGGCGGGGCACGGTGCGTGGTGAAGCCCGCCGACAGCGGCGTGCGCGACCACATCGATGCGGTGCTGGAACGGGCGGATGGGGTTGCTCGTTCAGGTGGAGTTTTGCTGTCGGCGATTGCGGGGGTGATCGAGGGTGCGCGGTTTGTCGACGCCGCTCGGCTGAGGAGCGGGGTCGATCGCGCGATGCGCGCGGACATGATCCTGCTGCCGGGGGACGAGGCGGACTTTGCTGACTTCCTGGCTCTGCGATCCTGTCGCGATCGGGGTGTGCGGATCCACTCGCTGCGGTGGCTGGATGCGGAGCTGTCGGCTCCCGAGCGATTCTGCGAGATCGTGGGCTCACTGGGCGATGGCGCGGCGTACGCGATCTACGGCGGCGGGCTGCACACGCAGCGGCTCTTGAGCTTGACATCGGGAATACGGGACAGGCCTGCGCCCGTGCAGCCGGTGTGCATCATCGATGACCGCGCAACCTCGCCGGGGAGCCTCGCGGGGGTGCCGGTGGTCTCGCTGGACGATCCGCTGGTGCAGCGGGTGGATGCGATCGTGCTTTCATCCACGCGGTTCGAGCGGGAACTTTGGCAGCGCACCGAAACGCTGCGGGCGGCGGGGACGAGGGTGTTCCCGCTCTACGGTTCGGCCGAGTCGCTGCCACACCAGAACCGGGGAATCGCGGTCACACTGTAAATCTGAATCGGATGTGCGGATTGCCCGATATCCGGACTTGTGACACTCGAAACTCCAATGTTGTCCGAGAGCGCGGCCGAGCGGTTCGCGCAAGGGGTGAA
>JBIPMO010000390.1:0-2596 GCA_044369085.1 Phycisphaerales bacterium | reverse complement strand
GGGGCGATCCCGGCCAGATCCACGATGACCACCTTCAAGGCGGCGATGGCCATCAGCCCAAGCCCCAGGTAACGGACCCGGGCGCGGCCGGCGACGAAGCCCCGCCAAAGAAGGCCGATCGCGAGCAGCCCCCAGTAAATCGAGACGGCCGCGCGGGCAGCGGTGCCCTCGGAGGTCAGGATCGCCGCGACGCGAGCGAGTTCGAATGATGAGGCCACGAAGATCGTCCCCGCCACAGCGGCACCCGATAGTTCGGAGATGCTCGCTCGCGCCTCGGGGGGGAGTCCGGGCTGCCCGCGTCGACCGATGAGGACCAAGGCTGCGCCGATCAGGATGGCGGTCCACAGACCCGGGTGCGCGAAGATCGACGCGCTGCTTGGAGTCCAGCGGAACACATACGTGATCCCCCAGGCGAGCAGCGCCGTCGATGCCACCGCGAGCCCGGCCGTTCCCAGGTGCAGCCGCGGCGCGGCCAGCCCGGCGGCCGCGAGCACCGAGGCCAGGCCGACCCAGTAGATCATCAGGGAGACCATCGAGGCCCGGTCGCCCGCGGGGGCGATCGCCAGGATGAACACACCGATGAGCATCAAGGGGGTGCGCAGCCAGGCGCCCCCGGCGTTCCGCCACAGAAGGAGCGCCGAGCCCGCGAGCCACGCCGTTCCGACCAGCAACCCGCGCCACTGCACGAGGCTCATCGGGATGCCCCAGTAGTCGACGGTCGCGGTCGCGGCCGGGCTCGCGACCAGGCCGCTGAGCACGAAGGCGGCCGTCGCCATGCCAAGATTGACCACGCCGTACACATCGAGCGCCCGCGAACCGATCCAGCGGCCCGCCGCGATCGCCGCAAGCCCGACGGCCAGCCACGACAGGACCAGCGCCCATCCGGAGAGCGCGAGCGCCAGCGTCACCGCCAGCAGCGCCGCGGCCTGCAGCAGGAAGCCGGCGCCAAATCGTTCGCCGGCGCTGCGCGGCGGGTCGATGAAGGCCCGCAGGTGCCCGGCGAAGACGGCGGCGAGCGCGAACGTGCTCGCAAAGCCCGCCGCGGGGGCGAGCCACTGGGCAAGTTTCAGCGAATCAGCGACGAGCCACGTCGCGAACAGGGTCGCCCACGCCGTCAGCGACATCGATGCGGCGATCCACGCCCCGTGACGGAGGAACGCGGGGCCTTCGGGAACCGTGATGAAGCGCTCGCCGCCCCCCTCATCATCGCGCGATCGGGCTGCAACCAGCGCATCGGCTCGGCGAGCGGTGAGCAGCATCTCACCCTGCACAAGCCCCCAGACAGCGGCGATGAAACCCAGCGCCCACAGCGCCACGTGGTAGCCATCCAGCGCGAGCCACATCGTCCCCAATGCCAGCGTGCCCCCCCAGGCCATCCATCGCAGCCAAACGAAGGAGGGCAGCTTCAGGCTCTTCCACGCGACGAGACCTTGCGCCACCAGCAGCAGCGCGATCAGGTATGCGGGCAGGAAGAGCCGGCTGGCCCCGGAATCGGCGAGCAGCAGCGGCGTGATGTACCCGCCCGCGAGCGAGACAGCGGCAACCGCGGCAAGCCCGGAGCGGGCCCCGACCATCAGACCAAGCGCGATGCACGCCGTCAGCATCGCCACCGCACCCGTCGGCGAGACCAGGCCGAACAGTCCGTACGCGGCGTATGCCGATGCGTAGAGCACCCCCACCCCCGCCGCCGAAGCGCCCGCGGCCGCCGCGGCCCCGATCTTGCGATGGAGCCATTCACCCAATCCGAGCAGCGCCGCGCCGAACAGAGCACCGGACACACACCGCAGTTCCGGCGGCAGTCGCCCGAGCCAACCCAGGTCGTAGGCGAGTTTGAAGAAGAGCCCGACCCCGATGACAACGATCAGGGCCCCCGCCGCCGCGAACCACCGTTGCCCTATCAGGCGTTCGATCGAGAAGGCCTCGGAGGCGAGGCGCTCCTTGGTATCGCGGTCGGCGGCATCGAGCATCGACCGCAGAGTCTCCCGGCGCGGCACCGGAACCGCCGGCGTGTCAAGTGTCGGGCGTGCCGCCTCGGGCAGGGTGGCGACGGGCGCCACCGAGACGCTCGAAGGAGTTTCACGCGCGGGCGGCGGGTTGATCGCCGCTCGGAAGGGATCCAGCCCGAGGTGCCGCTCGATGCGTCCGATCCGCTCGGCGAGGAGGTTCAGTCGAAGCGTGACGTCAGGAAATTGCGATGTCATTGAACACCGTTAGGTTAGTGAATCCTAACTAAGTGTACACTAACTCTTTGGCCCGGTCAAGAAAATGTCTTCGACATTCGCCTAAACACAGCCGCAACAACCATTTACAGCACGGAATCTGCGGGCTACAGCCACAGCCGCATGCGAACCCAATCCACCGCTCGGCGGAGCCAGATGGTGCCGTAGGGGCGTTTGTCGATATCGACGCGGGCCAGACCCTCCATGCCGGGCCTGAGCCAGTCGGGCCGCTTGTCGAGGACCAGCCGGGCTCGGAAGACGTTTTTCTCCTGGCGCAGCTCGGCGGCGGGGTCGATGCGCTCGACGGTGAAACCGATGCGGCGGTCGGGGAAGGCCGCGGTCGCCAGTTGGCCGCGCTGCCCGGGGTTCACATCAGC
>JBIPMO010000389.1:0-2613 GCA_044369085.1 Phycisphaerales bacterium | reverse complement strand
CAACTTCGCCCTGCGGGCCCTGCGGACCGACTTCGCCCTGCGGGCCTTGTGGGCCGACCTCGCCTTGCGGACCCTGAGCGCCGGTAGCACCAATGGCACCGGTCAGACCAATCGGTCCCTGTGGGCCAACTTCACCCTGCGGACCCTGCGGGCCCACCTCGCCTTGCGGACCCTGAGCGCCGGTAGCGCCAGTTGCGCCGGTAGCTCCCGTGGCTCCCGTAAGACCGATCGGCCCTTGTGGGCCGACTTCACCCTGCGGACCTTGAGCGCCAGTGGCACCAGTAGCTCCCGTGGCTCCCGTCAGACCGATCGGCCCTTGCGGACCGACTTCGCCCTGCGGGCCTTGTGGGCCGACCTCGCCTTGCAGACCCTGAGCGCCGGTAGCACCAGTCGCGCCCGTAGCACCAGTGGCCCCAGTCAGACCGATCGGCCCTTGCGGACCAACTTCACCCTGCGGCCCCTGCGGACCGACTTCGCCCTGCGGTCCCTGTGGGCCGACCTCTCCCTGCGGGCCCTGAGCGCCGGTCGGACCTGCGGGGCCCACCGGACCTGCGGGACCCGGGTTCCCATTCAGCGCGTACAGAGCGTACGGCGTAGCGGCGAGTCGCTGGCGAGTGGAGAGCGTCGTGAACGGCCCGCTGCCCGCGGGGGAGCGCACTTCGATCTGCAGATAGCGCTCATCGCCGTTGAACGCGAGCATGCCGAAATCAAGGTCAACGGTGAGCAGGCCACGCGTGAGCGAGTAACCGTTGAGAGCGAGCGTCGCGCCGACCTGGCTGCCCGCCGAGGCGTCATCCCAGAGGGTGAAAATGAAGTCCGACGGCCCGGCCACGGGCACGCCATTGAGGCGCAGCTGTCCCTGGTAGGTGATGGCAGAGGAGGCGGGGGCGGAGTTCAGCGAGGTCGTAGGCTCGAAGACCGGGAGATTGGTCTCGGCATAGGCGTACGACATCGGGATCGTCGCGATGGCGGCGATGTGATACGCGAGGTGCCGAAGCTTGGTGAAGCGCTTAACCTGGGAAAGCGAACGCTATTCACGGGCCATGACCTTGGTCTCCCTTTGATTTGACCTCTTCCACGTGTGACGGAGCTGGCCGGGCATGCCGGCGCGATTGGCGCGCGAACGTGCCGCGCTTTGCTTCGCCCTAGTGTGCCACAAACGGGCCCTTTGACCAGCCGTTTGGATGAGGTTTTGTCAGATTCGCGTCAAGAGGTGCGATAAACCCGGGCTTCCAGGACTGTTGCGCGCCCAGACGCCCGCGAACCAGATCGACCTGACCGCTTCAGGCATGGCATGGCTTGACCAGAGGCAACGAGCTACCTATCTTCCGCCCGACCATGCCGCTGCCCATGTTCCATCATCACCATCACCACACCGCATTCGCGGTCGCGTGATGGTGCGCACGGCAGAGACCTGTCTGACCAAGTGAGCACAAGACCACGCCGGCCCGCGAGACGAGCCGGCGTCGCTGCTTTTGCTGCGGCAACGTCGGCTCTCCCACGCGGAACGGCTCGAAAGAGACCTGAATCCACGGAGACCCGATCATGATTCGAGTGACAGACAACGGTGTTCTGACGCTGGCTCTTCCCAAGGGACGGATGCAGGAGGGGGTGTTCGCGCTGATGCGCGATGCCGGGATGGATGTGAAGGTCGGGTCGCGGGGGTATCGCCCGGTCATCGCGCTGCCAGGCGTGGATGCGAAGATACTCAAGCCCCAGAACATCATCGAGATGCTCGCGGCGGGGTCGCGAGACATCGGGTTCGCGGGGGCCGACTGGGTCGCCGAACTGCGGGCCGATGTCGTGGAGGTGCTGGACACCGGGCTCGACCGGGTGCGGCTGGTGGCCGCCGCGCCATCGGACCTGCTCGCGAGCGGGAAGCTGCCCGCCCGGGCGATCGTGGTCGCGAGCGAGTACGAGCGTCTGTCGCGGGAGTGGATCGCGGCCCGCGGGCTGAACGCGACGTTCGTGCGCTCGTACGGGGCGACGGAGGTCTTCCCGCCCGAGGATGCGGACTGCATCGTGGACATCGCCGCCAGCGGGGACACGTTGCGGGCCAACAACCTGGAGGTGTTCGACGAGCTGGCGATGTCGAGCACACGGCTCTATGCCAACCGCGCGGCGTGGAACGATCCGCGGCGTCGGGAGGTCATTGATCGCTTTGCGCTGCTCGTCAACTCGGCGCTCGAGGCGCGAAGGCGCGTGATGGTCGAGGTGAATGTTTCGGCGGCCGATCTGGAGCGGGTGATCGAGGTGCTGCCCTGCATGCGCGAGCCGACGGTGGCGAAGCTGCACCACGAAGGAGGCTACGCGGTGAAGGCGGCGGTGCCGCGCAAGGACCTGGCGGTGCTGATCCCGCAGATCAAGGCGCGGGGCGGGACGGACATCGTGGTGCTCGCGCCGACGCAGATCATTCCGTAGGGAACAGGGACCGGGGATCGGGCATCAGGAAGGCATCAGGAGAGGCCATTGCGAGATCAAGTGATGACCGAGCGAAGTGAACATGTTGTCTTGCCGAAGCCGCGAGCGGAACTCGCGGGGGTGCGGGGGTACAGGCCCCAGGCGCTCCCGGGGTTCGTTGACCTGCGGCTGGATGCCAACGAAGGGCCCGGC
>JBIPMO010000388.1:0-2618 GCA_044369085.1 Phycisphaerales bacterium | reverse complement strand
CGCCGCGGATGACCGCGAGCGGTGTGGCCCAGAAGTTCGTCCCGATGTTCACCATGTCATCGGGCTTCAGGAACAAATCGGGGTTGGTCCCCTCCGAGATCGCTCGCAGGTTCAGCCGCACCGTGGCCTGACGATCCTCACCCACCATGCGCGTGATGTCCACCCGCTCGGGGATCGCGATCGCAGACAAGCCGCCCGATGCCATCACGAGCCTCTGCAACGTCAGCTTGCCGGTGAAGGGCAACTGATAGACACCAGGGCGCGAAGCGCCGGGCCCGCCGATGTAGACGAACCCCTGCCGCGGCCCGGGCACGCTGATCACATCCCCCGCGCGGATCACCAGGTTGTACTGCGCCACCCCCTGCACCAGCGGGCCGACGGGCACCTCGATCACGCGCTGCGTGATGACATCCTCGGCCTTGGATTCCTTGATCGGGTCCTGGCCTTCGGGCAGGCCGCCCGCCGTCGACTCGGGAGCGATCACCTGCACCCACTCGCCGTTGAGGAACATCCACTTGCCGCGAGCCGGACGCACCGGCGAAGCATCATCGCCCGACCGCTGCGGGCCGCCCGCGGGCAGCGGCGCGATGGGCTGGAGCGGCGCCGGCGTGCGCGTGTCGGGCAGATCGATGGGTGGCTCGGTGCCATCGGCCATCGAGGACATCGATGTCGAGGCTGGCTGCTGAACCGGCCGCTTGATCGGCGACCGATTGGCCTTACCGCCCGTCGCGCGAGCCGTCGTGATGCTCAGGCTCGGTGCCGGCGGCTCGGCCTGCGGGATGTCCTCGAGCCCCTGCGGATCTTCCGGGGTGGTTGCGGGCTGGTCCTGCGCCGGTGGCGTCCCCAACGGGCGCTGCTCGGGAGCCGCCTCGGGCATCCGCGGCGCGTTGGGATCGGGGGCCATCAGCTCGTCGATCAGGTTCTCAAGATCGACCCCCTCGGTCGGAGGCCTGGTCGTCGGCGCGGGCCGCGGCGCTGGGGTCGTCGCCCGAGGCTCGACCACGTTCACGCGCTCGCTCGCATCCGTCAGCGTCACCTGCCGGATGATGTAGAGCTTCTCGACGCTGGGCGGAAGCCCGCCCGCATCGGTGATCGCCTCCAGCAGCCGGTAATCCGGCGAGGGCACCGTGTACCTGCCGGCCCGATCGACCACGCCGAAAATGCTGAACGTCGCCTGCCGCGCCCCGGGCACCTGCACATCCACGAGCGGGTCGTCGAGAATCCCCTTGTCGCGAACCGCCTGCACGATCAGTTGCTGGATCTCGGTCCGCGTCCGCTTGTTGACGAAGATCTCGCCGAGCTGGGGCACCGAGATGAACCCGCGCGGGTCCACGATCATCTCGTACCGCGACTCCTGCCCGGACTGGATGAAGTCCAGAATGATCAGGATGATCCCGTCACCCGACCCGACCCGGTACTCCGAAACCTCGGGCAGCAGATCCTCGGGCATCACCGGTGTCACATCCACGAACTCGCCCGTATCGCGCTCGACGATGTCGATCCGCTCGAGCACCGGAACGATCGTCGGCGTGTTCTCCCACCGCCCCACCACCGATGGGTCCATGAACGAATCGATCTCGCACCCGCCCGCCAGCACCAAAGCACCGGCAACCGCGAGCACGCCCACCGCCCGACCGGCGATCGCGCGCAGCGTGCGTGTGCCCCCGCCACGGATGGCGGCGGAAACGGGCTTGCTCAACGCTGCGGGCTGGCTCACTCGAAACTCCTTCTTCAACCAGATCGGCCCGGCGACCGGGATCACTCGAAACATGACCCGAACACGAACCGCACACGCATCACACTCACCAAGGGGACGGGGACGTTAACACCTCCCGACCCACTGTCAACACATCCAACCGACGAGCCCGCGAGCGGCCCAGCCTACCCACCGGCCCCGATGCCGGGCCCGAAAAAGCCCACCATCAGCCGCAGACGGACCCCAAGGTTATCGTCCGCCAACCGTACCCCCGTTGAGCACGGATGGTTCGCAGAGAGAAGAAAGATCGGGGGGGGGCGAGGGGTCAGGTCAGCACACAGCGGCCTGCAGTGCCGAGGTGCAGGTCATGGCAGCCGATGGCGGCACTCTGGTCCCCAGGTTCAGCGCCACTCAAAAACACTCCCGCCCGAAGTTCGCCAGCACCGCCGTCACATCGCCGAAGCTCACCACAAAGTCCCCATCCGCATCGCCGGTGCCGGGCTGCCCGGCGCAGTCGCCGAAGTTCGAGAGCACCGTCAGCATGTCGAAAAAGGTCACCTGCTCGTCACCATCGGCATCGCCCGAGCATGTCACGCCCGCGATCCCTTCGAGCTCGCGCTTGGCCAGTTCCTCAAAGCCCAGCCGCGACAGGTGGTTGGCGTCCGCGCCGTTGAAGTTGTACCAAAGGCGGGCCAGCATCTCGGTCGAGTTCGTGATGGATGTGAAGCGTGTCGCGGCGCAGTTGCTTGTTTCGAGCGCCAGGTTCACCGCCGCCTCGCGCAGCGCGACGAGCGGCGGATAATCAGGCTCCAGGATCGGGTGCGACGGCGCGAGCAGGAACCACATGCGCTCATCACTGCCCCCCGACGCCGCCCACATCGCTCGCAGCCGCGACATGATGGCCCGGAGATTGTCCGCGAAC
>JBIPMO010000109.1:0-9132 GCA_044369085.1 Phycisphaerales bacterium | reverse complement strand
GCCAGGCAGGCCGCTGACCACCATCACGGTGCGCAGCCCGCGGCCGTGGATCTCCTTGCTGATCGAGTGGCGGATCTGCCGGATGCTCTCAGAGATGATGCCGTGCGGCCGATCGACCACGGCGAGTTCGACCTTCTCCGGGCTCGAGGGGTCCATCTGCAGGTCCGGGACGATGCCCAGCACGCGGGTGCGCGGGATGAGCGCGACATCCTGCGGGCCGCGGACACGCTGCTCGCGGATCTCGCGCAGCGCGATGAGCCCGCCCACCAGCCCGACCACGCCGATGATGCCGACCGCGGTCGTGGGGATGATCTTGGGGAAGGCCAGTGTGTCGGGGATCTGGGCCGAGGAGAGCATGCGGACGCGCGTGCCGCGGGCCAGCATCAGGTTCATGTCGGCGATGCGCTTCTCGAGGTCGGCCTTCTTGGAGAGCTTGTTGTTGTACTCGAGGGTCATGTCCTCGTGCTGCTTGATCGCTGAGGTGATCGACTGCAGGCGCCGGTCGGCGTTGCGGAGGCGCTCCTCGGACTCGTTCAGGCTCGCCGCCATGTTGCGGGTCTGGTTGCGCAGCGACTCGATGGCGGTCGAGAACTCATCGGCCATCAGGCGCTCGACCAGGTCGTCGCGCTCCTGCTGCTGGGCCGCCAGGCGGCGCTCCAGGCGCTTGACCTCGGGGTGGTTCTCGCCGAACTCGCCCTTCTGCGACCGGATGGCGGCCTTGATGCCCTGCAGCCCCTGGTCCTGCTGCATGACCAGCGGGTTCTGCTCGGTCTTGTCGCGGATCGACTCGGGGATCACCGGGCCGCCGGGGTTGTTGAACATCTGCTCATAGCGCTCGAGCTGCTTCTCGGCCATGATCTTGTCCTCGGTCATCTTGACGATGGCCGGCTGCAGGTTCTGCACCTGCTGCTGCTCGATCGTGCCCTCCTGGCGGAGCGAAGACAGCTTGTTGGTGTCGAGGATGTTCTGCTGCTGCTGCTCGAGCGACTGGAGGTCCTTCGACAGGCTCGAGTTGACCTCCTCGAACTGCTGGATCAGGTTGCGCATGTCGCGGTTGGAGCGCGTCTCGTTGTCGTTGAGGAACACATCGGCGATGGCGTTGGCGATGTTCGGCGCATCGTCCTTGTGGGGGGTGCCCACGCGGAGCATGATGATCTTGGTGTCGGGGATCGCGCGGGCCACCACGATGTCGCGGAGTTCCTTGAGAGCCTCGACCGTGTCGAGGTTGCCGGACTTGTCCTTGTAGTCGTTGGCCCAGCGGGTGTCGCGGACCACGCGCTCCCCGACCGCTCGGCTGAGGATGACGTCTGATTCCATCACCCGGACGAACGTGTTCATCTGGGCTTCCATCTCGTTGCGGTCGCCCACGGCGCCCGACCCGATGGGCTGGCTGGGGTCGCTGGCCTGCGGCATCACCTCGAACACCACTTCCGCGTCCCAGCGCGGCAGGAACCGGCGCAGCGCAAAGAACGAGGCCAGGCCGATGAGCAGCCCGAGAATGCTCGCCCCGATCAGCCACGGGTAGTACTGCTGGAGCAGCTTCATCGGGTCCAGCGCCGCGAACGCGGGCGCGGAAGATGACGGCGCGGGCCCCCCGGGGCGGCGGGCCGGAGGAGCGGACGAGGGCTGCGGTGCGGGAGCGGTGGTGGTCATCGCTGCGGTTCCTGCGTAGACGGCGGGCGCGGCTTCGACGCGTGCCGGGACGAACTGCGTTCGAGCCGGTGCTCCCGGCTCTCTCTCCTTCTGGTGTCGGCGACGCCCTGACGGGGCGCTTTGGCGCGTTCCTGTGCTCCGCGCGAGGAGACAGTATGCCACAGTCTGTACGAGCGATCAGCCCCGGGCGTTCATCACGCCCTTTCTGACGCCGGGGTCGCACCTACAAACCCTAACATATGTTTGGGTATGCCCGAACGGCCCACCAGTACCTTCGGCTTAGTTCACGGCCTTCCGTAGCGATTCGAGCAGAGCCTTGTACGCCGGATCGCCCGCCGAGGGGGGTGCATCCTTGGGCTGGCTGGCGATCTCCTCAGCCGCTCGTAGAGCCTTGCGTGCCTCGGCCTTGTCCCCGGCCTTCTCGTGGGCATGCCCCAGGTGCAAGAACGCCACGAAGCGGTCGTTGGAAGAGGTCGCCATCTGCGCAGCCCGGGTGAGGTGCTCGACGGCCTGACTGTACTGACCCATCTTGTAGTAAGCCCAGCCCAGCGTGTCGACGATGGTGGCATCGTTGGGCTTGGCCTGGGCGGCCTTGGTGGCGTACTTGATCGCCTCGGCCGGCTGGTCGAGGTGCGTGATCATCGTGTACGCCAGGTTGTTGTTCATCTCGACATCGTTCTCATCGATCTTCAGCGCTTCCTGCATCGAGACCGAAGCGGGCTTGAAGTCGCCCACCGCGTACTGGATGCGCGAGATCCCCTTGTGCAGCTCGAAACGGGTCAGGTCGTCCGAGCGCGGATCTTCGAGCCAGCTCGCGCCCTCTTCGATCAGCGCCTTGGGGTTGGCCTTGGGCTGGAGCGACCGGACCACAAGCAGCTGCGAGCGCAGGAACGGGTGCATCTTCTCGCGGTCGAGCTGGATCTTGTCGATCAGGAACTCGATCGCCGAGCGCAGGCCCGGGCCCTTGCTGTCGGTCTCGGCCAGGATCAGCCAGCCCATGAACTCCTGGGCTTCCTTGGATGACTTCTCGCGCGTCAGGGCGTACGCCTCATCGTAGAGCTTCTTGGCATCCTCGGACTCACCCACGTACTTGCGCACGCGGGCCCGGAGCATGATGTCGATGATCGCGTCCTTCTTGGCGGTGGGCTCCCAGACCTTGAGGACTTCCTGGATGCGGGCCCGAGGGGCATCAACCGATGGGCGGAGCATCGCGTCCAGGTACGTGCCCGCGGTCTCGGGACTCTTGTTCCGGTCGTAGTAGAGCCCGAAATACTTGGCGGCATCGGGCCAGCGCTGCACCTTGGGCGAAGCGAACATCTGGGCCGCCAGCAGCAGCAGCCCGTCATCATCCGGCCGTGCCGCGATGGCACGCTGGATCTCCTGCTGCATCTCATCGGTCCGACCCGCGGCGGAGAGCTGCTGCATCAGCAGCAGGCGCAGGTCGCGGTCGGCTGGGTTGGCATCGATCGCCTGGCGGATGACCGTCAGCCCGTCATCCTTGCGCCCGAACTGGCTCAGCAGCTCGAAGCGACGCACCCACGCGCCGGTCATGTCCGGGCGCAGGCGGCACACCTGCTCGTAATCCTGCAGGATGTCGGGGAGCATCCCCTTGACGGTCTCCTGGTCGCTAGCCCGCAGGTTGAAGTTGGCACGCTGGATGTAGGCGAGCGGGTTGCCGGGATTCAGCTGAACCGCCTTGTCGAACATCTGCCGGGCCACGCGGCGGTCGCCCTGCGCATCGGCGATCGCTCCGCGAAGGAGCAGCAGCTGCATCTCATCGGGGTTCTTGGCAGATAGCTCGTCGACCATCGTGCGGGCCTGGTCGGGCTTCTTGATGCGCAGGTAGACCTCGGCCAGTCGCCGCCCGATCACGCCGCGGATCGATTCATCCTTGACCGTCTTCATCGCATCGGCGTAGTGCGATGCGGCAACGTCCATGGTCTTGAGGGCCTCTTCGCGCCGCTCGGGCGGGACGCTCTGGGCCTCGGGGGAGTCCTCGGACGCCATGGCCGAAGGATTCAGGCTCATGCTCTTGTTGAAGTAGAAGTCGCCCAGGGCGCGGTCGGCCTCGGCGTTATCAGGATTCTGGAACTCGCGGGCCTTGCGCAGCGCAGCGACGGCCTCGTCCTTGCGGTCGCGGCCGTTCAGGAAAGCGCTGAGCGTCAGGTACGCCCGCAGCTTCTGGTCCTTGGGCATGTCCTCGGTGATGGCGTCCTGCATCGCCTTGACGCCGGCATCGACATCGCCGCGGCGGCCCGCCACCTCGGCGCGGAGTCCGGCCAGGCGGAGCTTGTCGATCTGGCCCGCCTTCTCGAGGTCCGACAGGATCTTGTCGGCCTGGTCGTACTTCTTGTCCTCGACGTAGAGCCCGGCGAGCGCGATGGCGTTGTCCGAATCCTTGGGGTCGCGCTGCATCATGGCCTCGCGCGTCCTGGCGACGATCTCGCGCTGCCCGTACTTGGCCTCGAGCACCAGCCACGTGTTCAAGAGGTCCTGATCGTTGCCGATGCGGCTGAGCGCGCCATCGCGCGGGTTGATCACCAGCAACGCCTCTTCGCCGCGGTTGGCCGCGATCAGCCCGTTCACGTAGTCGCGCACCGTCGGGGCATCCGACAGGTTGCCCTCGTAGGCTCGCTTGAACATTTCCAGCGCATCGCCCACGCGACCGGCACGCTGGTAGGCCTGCCCCAGCAGGCGCCGGGCCGTCGGGTTGAAGGGGGTCTTCTTGACCACCTGCTCGAACGTCGAGACCGCGGCCCCGCGCTTGTCGGGCTTGGATTCGCCCTCGATCAGCTCGAGGCGGCCCTGGTAGAGCATGCCATCGACCTGGTCCAGGTTCAGCTTGGCGGCCTTCTGAACGAGCTGCTGAGCGCGGTCGAAGTTCTTCTCAGACAGCGCCGACACGAACAGCAGGTCGACCACCATCGGGTCATCCGGCGAGGTCTGCTCGGCGGCGGCGAGCTCCTTCTTTGCATCCTCGCCGCGCCCCGCGCTCACGAGCACGCTGAACCGCTGCAGGTGCTTCTGCAGGTCCGTCGCCTCGGAGGTCTCGATGATCTTCAGCGACGCCTCGACGGGGTCGGAGATCTCCAGGTAGGTCTTGATGCGCTTGAACCCGGCATCGTCTGGCTTGGCCACCAGCGCCTTGTTCAGACGCTCGATCGCGAGGTCTCGCTTGCCCTCGGTCACATCGGCCTGGATCTGCTCGACCACGATGCGCGTATCGCCCGGGAACTCCTGCTCGAGCTTGTCCAGCGCGGCGCGGGCGCCGGCTGCGTCGCCCTCGCTCCGGAGCTTGCGCGACTCCATCAGCCCGCGGACCACGACATCGACGAGCTGGTTCTCGCCGGCGGCCTTGTCGCCCATGGCGCTGTTGATCGTCGCCAGGCGGCGCTTGAGCGCATCGTTGTCGGGGTTCATCTGCAGCGCCGTGCGGTAGGCCTCCGCGGCCAGCGCCAGGCGGTTCTCGCGCGTGTACAGGTCGCCGATCTTCTCGTAGGTCCACGCGTAGTTGGGCACCTTGTCCCGCAGACGCTCGAGCTGGCGGATCGCCTCGCCGCGCAGCCCCTGCATCTCCAGGGCCTGCGCCAGAAGCTGCAGCGACTGCGGGTCGTCCCCGCCGCCGCGCGATGTGAGATCGGAGATCTTGGCGACCGTCACGTCGTACTTCCGCTCGGCGAACGCGATGCGCGCATCGCGCGAGAGCAGAGCCGCTTCGCCACGGATGCCCGCGTCCTTGGCCAGACGGTCGCGGAACTGCTTGGCACGCTCCAAGGCCTTGGCCTTGACATCCTCTTCCTTTGCCTCGTTCCACTGCAGCAGCGCGGCATCGATCTGCGCCGCCATCGCCGCGATCCGACGATTCGGCAGCAGCATGCCCTCCAGGCTCACGGGGATCTCGGGAAGGTCGACGACCTGCTGGAAGGTCTTCACCGCCTCGTCCACCAGCTTACCCTCGAGTTGGAGCTGCCCCTTGGCGAGCATCAGCCTCGCATCGTTGGGGAAGCGCTCAAGGCCGCGGTTCACCAGAGCGAGCAGGGGCTCGATGGCCTCCTCGCCCACGCTGTTGAGCGCCACCCCGGTCACGCGGTCGATCATGTCGACCTGGTACTTCTCGGCCGGCGCGGCCAGCACCGTATCGATCATCTTGAGCGCTTCGGACTTGATCTTGGCCGTCGCCTCCCGACGCTTCTCGATCGTCACCGCCGTGCGCATCTCCTCGCCCTGATTGAGCATGAAGGACATGAGCGTGGCCTGGGGCTCGTCGGGCATGACCTCCACCATCTTGGCCGTCAGCTCACGCGCCCTGGCCATCAGCGGGTCGACCTCGGCGGCCGGCCGCAGGTCGCGGCGCAGCCGCTCGGCCTCGGCAAGATGCCAGCGGATCTCGCCGACGCGGGCCTCGACGTTCTTGGGGTCGGCCTCGACCCCCGCCCGCAGGTCCTTGAGCGACTGCTCGCGGTCCTTCTGCTCGACGGTCATCAGCGACATGCGGTCGACCTGAGCCAGGCCACGCAGCACAAGGATCGCCTTGGTCTTGGCGTCGTCGGGGTCGAGGTCCTCGGTGTGCTTGGTGAACTCGCCGATGGCCCGTTCGAGTTCCTCGCGGTTCAGCCCGGACGCCCGGACGCCGCGGTCAACCTCGGTGGCGTACGCCATCACGGCGTCGGGCTCGCGGCGCTTGATGTCCGAGATCTGCCGCTTGATGTTGCGGTAGAAGCCGTACTGCTCCTCGTAGCGGGCGCGGTTGTCGGGGATCGTCTTCGAGAGCGCATCCAGCCACTTCTCGAGCCACACCACGTTCGTGCGGTCGTAGCCCACGGCACGCTCGTAGTTGCGCGAGGCGTTGTCCCAGTCGCCCTGGGCCGCGAAGGCATCGGCCTTCTGCATGAACTGCACCGGCCGGTTCTGCATGTAGTAGGCGCCAAGAGTCGCCACGCCGGCGGCCCCGGCGATGACGGCGGCGCTGAGGATGATCACGAACTTCTTGTTCACGCGTGCTGCCATGACGTTGTTCCAGATGAGGTCGAGTGGAAGATCTGCGGCTGAGTCGGGGGGCGGTGGAGGGTGGGAATGCGGCCTTCGCACCCGTCTACGACGCGGCGAAGGGAGTTGTTCGGTCGGCTTACTTCGTGGCCGGAGCCCCGGTCGCGGAGGGTCGGCGGGGGTTGTCCGCCGGGTGCAGCCCCTCCTCGACCATAATCCAATCGGGGACTCGCTGCATCAGATCGGGAAAGAGCTCATCCAGCATGCCCCCGGCGACCTTTGCGAGTTGCTCGGCCGAACCAACCGATGGGCTCATGAACTGCACCTTCGCGTAGTACGCGTAATCGTCCTTCAGGTTGAACGCGAGCAGACGCACATCGTTCGCGCTCGCCACCACCCCGCCGTTGGCCATGAAGAAGTAGCCCGCGAAGAGCTTCTGGCTCGCCCCGGCGTCCTTGAACGGCGTCACTTTCATCTCAAGGCCCTGAATTCCAAAGGGCAGGCGGACCCGGCTGGGGACCCGGCCGTTGCGGGCCGTCCAGATCGGGGCCCGCGGGTGCTCCTGGTAGTCGGGATCCTTCGAGAAGCGCTCGAAGTTCAGCGGCACGGGCACCACCACCGAATCGCCCGCGTACTGCATGCCGCCGCCGATCATGCAACGCTCGGGCACGTGCGGCACGGTGTCGATCATCCCGGTGTAGTACGCGCAGTGCAGCTGTATCAGCACGGGCGGGTCCAGCGGCTCGCCCTTGTCGTTCACCGCTTCGTACCAGCGGGAGACATAGTTCTCGGTGCCGAGCTCGGCGATGCCCTCGGCGCTCATGATGTCGTCCTTGACCATCCGCCAGCCCGGGAACGCATCGGGCAGCGAGTGGAACTTCAGCCCGGAGACGGACTCGATCGGCAGCTTGCGCAGGTGCGCACCGACCTTGGTGATCACCGCGGAAACACCCAGCGCCGACGCCGCCAGCACCACCAGCGCCACGATCGCCGCCAGGGTCACCCCGCCCGTGCGCGAAGCCATTCCACGAGGTTCGGTCGAGCTCATCGCGCTCACTTGGCGCTCCCTTTCTTGGCGGCCTTGGCGGACGCCGGGCCCGGCCCGTCCGGCGACATCTTCTTGAGAGCCCACACGCACGTCATGAACAAAATGAACGCCGGGATCAGCAGCAGCGTCCCGATCAGCGTGTGCGCCCCGCCCACCGACAGGTCCTCATCCACCAGCGTCGCCGCCGCAAGAACCGCCACGCGGACGATGTTCATCAGCAGAGCCACCGGCACCGCCAGCAGCATCACCGCGATCCGCTGCCACCACTGCCGACACGACAGGAACGCCACCGCCACCGCCAGCGCGATGAACGCGACCACCATCCGCATCCCGGCGCACGCATCGGCCACGTTCAGCGGGGTCACCTTGCCATCGTGGTGAACGTTCAGGATGTTCCCCTGAAGCTCGGTGTCGATCCCCGCCAGGATCAGCAGCACGTACGACCCCTGCGACGCCAGCAGCTTCAGCCCCCAGGTCAGCTGATTCATCACCTGCTCGCTGATCGTCACCGCGAAACACAGGTACGCGAGCGGGAACACGAACGTAGGGAACAGCTTCGGCCCGAGCACGAAAAGCAGCAGCCCCGCGAGCGCCAGGATCAGCGCAAAGCCCTGGAACATGTGGTTGGAGTAGCCCGTCGTGAAGTAGATGTACGTCGCGACCCCCAGCAGCATCACCGACAACCCGGGCGCGAACGGCTGAGGCCGGTGACGGTCAAACTCGGCCCGGTGCTTCCACACGTAATAGATCGAGATCAGCGGCACGATGTACGCATGACCCCAATCCTCGGACTTGGTCCACGAGAACCCCTCCGGGCCGAGCTGCCGCCAGATCCACCGGAAGTAGACCGAAGCAAACGCCGCGGCGAGCAGCCCGATCAGCACCACATTGGCCGTCCCGATCCGCGCGATGAGCGAACTCGCCGAGCTCGGAGCGGCGATGGGCTTCTTGGAACTGGCCGGCGAAAGGGTCGTCATCGGGGCGGCGCGGAGGCGGGACTGCGATGGCTTGTTTATGGGCCCGGGCCCGGATATCAGCGGGGAAGACTACCCCGGTCCGTGCGGGAGTGTCGGTCAGGAATGGGCAGTGAATCACGGTCCGGCGCGAGCGACGTGCGCGGGCGCACGCCTTGCGCGGCATACAACGCTCAACTGCTACGCCGCAGCCGATGCCCCGGTTCGCGGTCGCACGCAAGGCTTAACCCTTCCGCAAACCGAACAACTCAGAAGTTACGGTTCTCAGGCGGGGCGCCGAACACATCGTTGCCGAAGTTCCGGTCCAGCAGGAACCCGAACCCGTACGACGCCCGCATGCCGCCACGGATGACCGCGAGCGGTGTGGCCCAGAAGTTCGTCCCGATGTTCACCATGTCATCGGGCTTCAGGAACAAATCGGGGTTGGTCCCCTCCGAGATCGCTCGCAGGTTCAGCCGCACCGTGGCCTGA
>JBIPMO010000387.1:0-2658 GCA_044369085.1 Phycisphaerales bacterium | reverse complement strand
CCGGTCCCGCGGGTGCGCCAGCTGGGATCGCCCCGCCCGGCAATACACAGGTCCCCGGACAGCGCGCCCTCGGCATTGGCCGCCACCGAGGCGAGCACCGGCGTGCGGATGCGGTACTCCGGACCGAGCACGTCGAGCGCGAGCGCGCCGGCGAAAAGCTTGCTGTTGGAAGCCGGGCTCATGAGCCGGCGGGGCTCGTGCTCGAACCAGACGCGTCCGGAGGCGAGCGACACCACCTGGACGCCCCAGAGCCCTCCGCGGAAGCGTTCCTCGCGCAGCTGCCGCTCAAGCCTTCCCTGCAATTCCGCCAGCGTGGCGGGGGCGGAGGCCTCCGCGGCCCGCAGCGGACCGCCGAGCCCGAGGACCAGCAGGAGAAAACGGAGGAGGAGGCTCGATCTCACGCGTGGCAGGCTGAGGGAGATCACCCCCGCGCGGCAACGCGCTTCCCATCGGCAGCAGGAAATTCCTCGCCTGCCTCCCGCCGGACCGGCTAGCTCCGGACGCCCCATGAACTCCTACTTCAGCGTCGGCGACTGGGTCATCATCGTCGGCTACCTCGTCGCGATGATCGCCTTGGGCGCGTGGTTCGGGAAGGACCAGCGCACCACCCGGGATTACTTCCTCGGCAGCCGCGACATCCCGTGGTGGGGCATCGGCGCCTCGATCATCGCGACCGAGACCAGCGCGCTGACGATCATCGGCGTCCCCGCGATCGCCTACGCGGGCAACCTCGGGTTCCTGCAGATGATCCTCGGGTACGTCATCGCGCGGGTGATCCTGGCCGTCGTGATGGTGCCCCATTACCTTCGCGGCGAGATCTTCTCCCCTTACCAGCTGCTGGAACAGCATCTGGGCCGCGGGCCACGCCGCCTCGCCGGGGCCCTCTTCCTCTTTCTAGAACCCCTCTCCGCTGGGGTCCGCGTCTACGTCGCCTGCATTCCCATCCGGCTGATGCTGGGCGACAGCATCTGCAGCCTCGGCGGACTCACCGACCCGATCTTCGGCGCCATTTTGCTCTTCGTGGTCCTGTCGGTCGTCTACACCTACATCGGCGGAATGAAGGCGGTGGTCTGGACGGACGCGGTGCAGATGGTGCTGTTCCTCGCCGGCGGCATTTTTGCGCTGTTCCACCTCGGCAGCATGATTGACGGCGGCCTGGCGGGGGGACTCGCGCAGGCGGCGGCCGCGGGCAAGACGGAGTGGCTGCGCACCGACTTCACCCTCGGCGCGCCGTTCAACCTCTGGATGGGGCTCATCGGGGGCACCTTCCTCGTGCTCTCCTCCCACGGCGCGGACCAGTTGATCGTGCAACGCGTGCTCGCGTGCCGCGACGTTGCCGAGGGGCGCCGGGCGCTGGTGTTCAGCGCCGTCCTGATCTTCCCGCTCTTCCTCCTGTTCCTCCTCGTGGGCGTCCTGCTGTGGGTCTACTACCAGAGCCACCCCTTCCAGATCCCGCTCCCGGAGAGCCGGCCGGGGATCAAGTCGAACGACTTCATCTTCCCGATCTACATCGTGACCGAGATGCCCCACCTGATGAAGGGCTTCCTGATCGTCGCAATTCTGGCCGCGGCGATGTCCTCGATCAGTTCAGCGGTCTCGGCCCTCGCGTCCGTCTCGACGATGGACTTCCTCAAGCCCGCGCTGCCGGGGCGTAGCGACGAGTACTTCCTCCGCTTCAGCCGTCACTCCACGCTCGTCTGGGCGGGCATTTTGGTCTTCGTCGCGTGGCTGACGCGCGAGGTCACGTTCGTCCTCAACGCGGCGTTCTCCCTGCGCGGACTCACCAGCGGCGCGCTCCTCGGGGCGCTGGCGCTGGCGCTCTTTGGCCGGGGCGTCGGTCCGCGGGCGGCGGTCGCGGGCATGCTCGCCTCCTTTGCCGCGATGAACCTGATCTACTGGCCCGCCACCATGCCCGGGACGCGCGAGTGGTGGCTGCGCACCTTCGGCGGCGAGGTCTTCTGGCCCTGGTTCACCCTGATCGGCTTCCTCATCACCGTCGGGGTCGCAGCGCTGCTCCGCCCGCGCGCCATCCGCCCTGCCTAGCGGCCGATGGCTGCGCCGTCGGGCGGACGCCGGTCAAAACCGCCCTCGAGGAGGCCTTCCGCCACGCGATGCAGGATCAGCTCCGCGGCTCCTTGGTTGCCCGGCGCCTCCACCACCGTGTGACCCATCCCGCGGAGCAGCGCGAGCGTGTCGGCCGAGAGGGCATGCCGCTCGTGCACGATCCGGTCCGGCAGCCACTGGTGATGAATCCGGCCCGCATCTACCGCCTCCTGCGCGTTCATCCCCCAGTCCACGACGTTGAGGATGGTGGCGAGGACGGTATTGATGATCGTCCGCCCGCCCGGCGAACCGGTCACGAGGAGCAATTGGCCGTCCTTAACGACGATGGTGGGCGACATGCTCGAGAGCATCCGCTTGCCCGGCTGCGCGAGGTTGGGCTTCGTCCCGACGAGTCCCTTGTCGTCGGTGAGCCCGGGCGCGGCGTTGAAGTCACCCATCTCGTTGTTGAACAGAAAACCGGCGCCGGGAACCACAATGTAGGAGCCGTAGGCGTACTCGAGCGTGTAGGTCAGCGCGACCGCGTTGCGGTCCCGGTCGACCACCGACAGGTGGGTGGTCTCGGGGGACTCTTCGGGCCAGGTGAAAGAGGCGGGG
>JBIPMO010000107.1:0-9229 GCA_044369085.1 Phycisphaerales bacterium | reverse complement strand
GGCCTTGAAGAGCAGGCCCAGCCCGGCGAGCGAAGCGCCGATGATCTGCGCGGTCTTGTTGTCCGAACCGATGGCGGTGATGCCGCCACCGAGGAGCAGAGCGGTGCCGATGGTGCTCTTGGCCGAACGCACATCCTCGAAGTTGTTCCACATGTGGTCATCGGCCATGCGGTTGACATCTTCGGCGATGGGGAAGGCCCCGGCATCCTGGTTCCCCATCCGAAGGCGGAGCGGGCGATTGTCCGAGCGCGTCGAAGGGGCAAAGCGGGAGAGGGCGTTGTCCTCGCCGTAGGCGATCTTCTCCGGGCCCTGGCCGAAATCGACGATCAGAACGGTGTTCGCTCGGCGCTCGACGATGGCATCGGCGACGGGCTTCAGGTCGGGCCGCAGGGTGAACGCTTCGCGGAAGTGGTCGCGGGCCTCATCATCGCGAGCGGGGTCGCCTTCGGCAGCGAACATGGCGAAGTTCGCCACGCCCGCGAGGAACGAGCCCAGCGAGAAGTCGGACTTGGTCGGTGTGTAACCCTTGTCGAAGTATTCCTCGTAGGTCTTGGCGGATTGGTCGCCCGCTTCGCGACGGGCTTCAGAGCGAGCGGCATCGCGAGCGACTTCCTGCGTGGACTTTCGGCCGCCGCGCTCGTTGGTGCCGAAATCCTTGAGGAGGAAGAGCGATGACAGGGCGGCGGCACGGGCGTTGTCCCACTCGCCGGCGATGCCCTTGTGGACGCTGATCGCGGCGTAGGCCATGGCCTGTTCGAACGGCTCGCCCTTCCAGAAGATCACGCCGCCCTCGCCGAAGACGGCGGCGGCGACAGTTTTGTCGTCGTTGATGCCCTGGGTGCGGAGGAGGTCAAAGACGGTCGAAGCGACGGGTTCGACGCGGGCGGTCTGGCCATCTGCCAAGCGAACAAAGAGCAGCCGCATGCGGTCGAGCATGTAGTCGCGGCTCTTGCGGTCGGTGGTCATGCGTTCTTCGAGGCGGGCGGCGGCCCGGCCGTATTCGCCGCGTGCGATGTCTGCTCGGAGGGATGCGCCGCGCTCGTGACCCGAGCAGCCACCGAGGACGAGAGCGCAGAGCAGCAGCGGGGCGGGCCTGAGAAGGTGGAAGAAGCAGCGCGGCATCAGTTGTAGGCCTTGCCTCGGGCGATGCGTTTCAGCGCTGCGCTGTCGCTCCAGACGATCTCGCCCGATGTGATTTCGACGATGCGGAACTCGCAGTCGTAGAGGTCGGTGCGGTCGGCGCCCGCGGCACGCGTGACCGACCGCAGCCGGGCGGTCAGCGTGTGCGTCGGTGCGCGGTCGGCGGCGACCTGCTCGTCGGGGCCGATGGTCTTGCGGAGCATCGCGAGCTTCTCGGCGGGGATGACGAAGCGGATCGCCTTGGTCTTCTTGAGGTCGTTCATGGCCAGCGAGTCGAGGGCCCGGTCCACCAGGTACCACTTCTCGCCCTCCGAGAGCAGGTCGGTGGTCAGGTTCTCGACTTTGGAGACAGCGATGATGATGACCGGCGAGTCGGGGGCACGGTCGTCCAGAAAGTCCGACGCCGCGAGCTTGGCGGCAAGCTCCGCGGAAACCAGGTCAAAGTCATCCGCGGCCAGCCGAGACGACTTCGGCTGGATGGAGGCGGCGCAGCAGGCCAGACCGCCTCCGCAAGCGATGAGACAAGCCGCGAGGGCGGCGTTCCTCGCGGCCTTGTTGATGGTTGGTGCCGTCATGGTCATCGCAGCGTCGCTCCGGTGTGCGGATCGCGGCTTACTGCTCGTACTTGACCTCGTAGTCCTTGCTGAAGACGGTCTCGCCATCGGCGGACTTCATGAGCTCGAACTTCATGTAGTAGAGGCGGGTGCCCGGGCGATCGACGCTGTACATGTTGCCGTTGAGGAAGACGAAGAAGTCCTCGTTGACCGAGGGCTGGGGGAGGTCGGAGGTGTGGCCGACCTTCTGGTCGCCGGTCTGGCCGAGCTCGCGCTGGCGCAGGCTCTCGCGGCGCGAGCGGTTCTCGACGAACTTGGCGTTGTTGCGGACCAGGCGGCTGTCCATGAGCCGCGACTTGATGCGGTCGCGCAGGAACTCGAAGTCGGTGGTGGGCATCTTGGAGGTCTTGTTGACGATGTCGCCGAAGACCACGGTGATGCGCTTGCCCTGGAAGTCCTCGTTTGTGAGGCGGTCGACATCCTGGGCCAGGGCCTCGGCGACCTCTTCACTCGCGGTCACCAAGTCGGCCGAGCGGACCAGACCGGAAGAGGCTTCGCCGGGGGTGGTCGAGCCGACGGAAACGCGGCCGCCCGAATCGCCGCGGGGTGCGGTCTCGCAGCCGCCCGCGAACGCGAGCAGAGCCAGGGGCGGCAGCATCATGACACGGAGCATTGCGGTGGTGCGAAGAGGCATGGATGGTCTCGTTGAAAGGATGTGCGTGCTTGCAGACGAGGCTGAGATCGTACTTGGTTGCGTGAATCGCGGCCCGGCGCGCAAGCACCGGGCCGCGTGATGTTCATGCTTGCCACCAGCGCCGGGCTGCTGGGCACCGGCACGATTCTTGATGGCGGTTGAAATCGATCAGTGGCGACGACCACCGCCGCGGCCGTGGCCACGGCCGGAGCCGTGCCCGAAGTTGTCGCGGCCGCGGCCATGGAATCCGCCGCGCCAGCTGCCGCGATCGCAGTCGTTGCCCCACGATCCGCCGAAGCGGAATGAGAACGACACGGCGGGCGGGTCGCAGTAGGCGCGCGGCGGCGGGCAGATCGGCGCGATGTACGCAGGTCGGCAGGGGCGCTCGTACACGACCACCGGCGGCGGGCAGTAAGCACGCGGCGCTGCGTAGACGACGGGCGGGGCGGCGTAGACGACCTGCGGCTGCGCGTAGATGACCTGCGGGGCCTGCTGAACAACAACCGGCGCGGGCTGCTGCACATAGACAGGTTGAGGCTGCTGCACGTAGACCGGGGTCTGCTGGACCACCACGGTCGGTTCGGGCGGCGTTTCGAGGCGTGCCAGCACTTCACGCTGGGCGATCTCGTAGCGCTGCGGGATCGCCGCCGGAGACCCCAGCGGCGGCGGGGAATCAGGCTTGCGCTGCGCGGATGCGACCGAAACACACGCTCCAACAAGGGCGAGCGAGACGACCAGCGATCGAGACCGGTTCATTTTTGAGAACCCCAGAGGAAGGCGGCAGGGGGAACAAGTCCCGCCGCCACCCTCAAATGCGAAATGTCAATAGAGTATACCGCTCTGGGAGCGCCGCGTTTCACCATTCGTGGTGCGGTCGCGGATGATCGCGGGCACCCGAACGGATGCCTGCGGCGCGGCGGCCTGAATATCCTGAGCCGGTCGCTTGACATATTCATGCGCTGATGCGAATAATGATGCGCTGTGACAAAGACACACCGCCATCGTCTGATCGCTCGGCTCCTCAACACCAGCAACGTCCGTTCGCAGGAGCAGCTCCGTGCCCTGCTGCTGGAGGCGGGGGTTCGCGCCACGCAGGGGACCCTGTCGCGCGACCTCCGCGAGCTCGGTGTTGTCAAGAGCCCGAGCGGGTACACGCTCAGCCAGCGGCCGACCGAGAGCGGCAAGGGTCTGTCGGACCTCGAGCGCTCGCTGGAGTCGCACCTGCTCTCGTCGGAGTTCGCGGGCAACGTGGTCGTGCTCAAGACCGAGCCGGGGCACGCCAACCTGCTGGCGGCGGAGGTCGACCGGTCGACGCCGACCGGGGTGGTCGGATCGGTGGCCGGCGACGACACGATCTTTCTGGTCGCCCGCTCGCCCAAGGTCGCCAGGAGCGTTTCGATCCAGCTCTCCAAGCTCGCCGGGATCCTCTGAGCCATGCCCGACCAGCGTGACATCTCGTGCGCGATCGTTGGCGCGAGCGGGTACAGCGGGGCGGAGCTGATCGCGCTGCTGGCGGGCCACCCGCGCGCACGGATCGCGGGCCTTTTCGGCTCGGAGAAGCGCGAAGCTGGAGATGCAGCGCAGCCGATCAGCGGGCTCTTTCCCAGGCTGCGCGGGGTCTGTGACCTTCCGGTGAACCCGGCCAGCCCCGCGGCGATCCTGGCGCTCAAGCCCGCTGCGGTGTTCCTGGCCACGCCTCACGCCGCGAGCCACGACCTGGCCCCCGCGCTCGCGGAGGCGGGGGTTGTGGTGCTCGACCTTTCCGCAGCGTTCCGGCTCAAGGATGCGGCGGTGTTCGCGCGGCATTATGCGATCGAGCACGCGCACGGCGACTGGCTAGCTCGAGCGGTGTACGGGCTCCCCGAGTTGTTCCGCGACAGCATCGCGCGGGCAATGTTGATCGCCGTTCCGGGGTGCTACCCGACCAGCGCGATCCTGCCGCTCGCGCCGCTCGTGCGTGCCGGGGCGCTCGCGCCGGGCCACATCCCCATCATCGATTCGACGAGCGGGGTGAGCGGCGCCGGGCGGCACGCGCTCCTGCACACATCGTTCTGCGAGGTCAGCCTGCAGCCCTACGGTGTGTTCAAGCACCGGCACCAGCCCGAGATCGACGCGTACACGGGCACGCGCACGATCTTCACGCCGCACCTCGGCGCGTACGAGCGCGGCATCCTCTCGACGATCCATCTCGATCTCGCGCCGGACTGGAACGCGGCCAAGGTCGCCGACACGCTCGCGCAGGCCTACGCGGGCGAGCCGTTTGTTCGGCTGCTGCCCGCGGGCGTCTGGCCGAGCATCGCGGCGGTCAGGCACACGAACTTCTGCGACATCGGCTGGGCTGTGGACGAGCAGGCTCGGCACCTGATCCTCGTCAGCGCCATCGACAATCTGGTCAAAGGAGCCGCGGGCCAGGGGGTGCAGTGTTTCAACACGCGATTCGGGATCCCGGAAACGACGGGGCTGCTTCGGCGAGGGGCGGCGAGCGCATGAGCCGAATCGAGCGCAACACAGATCCAGGCCCGATGGTGATCAAGCTCGGCGGGGTGGCGGTTGAAGATCCGACCCGCGCCGGGCCGCTCCTGCGTGCGCTCGCCGGGCTTCATGCGTCGCACGCGTCCGGGGTGATCATCGTTCACGGCGGTGGCAAGGCGGTCGATGAGCATCTGGCGCGGCTCGGCGTTGTCAGCGAGCGCCGCGATGGGCTCCGCGTGACGAGCGATGCTGAGATCGGCGAGGTCGCCGGGGTGCTCGCGGGCAAGGTGAACAAGGGGCTCGCTGCCGCGCTGACGGCGATGGGCGTGAGAGCGGTGGGGCTGTGCCTTGGCGATGGAGCGGCCTGCGCCGCCGCACGTCACACGCCCGGTGGTGTCGATCTCGGCCGCGTCGGCAGGATCACCGGCGGGGATGGTGCGCTGCTGCGTGCGCTGCTGCGCGATGGGTTTCTGCCCGTGATCGCGCCGATCGCCTACGACAGCGCCGGCGGGCTGTTGAACATCAACGGCGACGATGCGGCCGCTGGGGTGGCGCGAACGGTCGGGGCATCGCTGCTGGTGCTGCTGACCGATGTCACCGGGGTGCTGGACGAGCGGAAGCAACTGATACCCACCCTCGATGAAGCGTCTATCGATCGGCTGATCGCGAGCGGGGTGATCTCGGGGGGGATGATCCCCAAGGTCCGGGCGGCGCTCGAAGCCGCGCGGAGTTCGGGCGCTCCCGCTCTCATCGCCTCATGGAATGATGCGGGGGCGATTGCGAATCTCTCTTCACTGGCTCCCCGCGGGACGCTCATCCGCCCGGCGCTGACTTCCGGAGGTGGATCATGACCGCTGGCATCGTCAACCTTTCATCCAAGGATCTGCTGACCGTCGCCGAGCTGTCCGCCGTGGAGGTGGGGGCGGTCTACCGCACCGCCGCGGCCTTCAAAGGGAGCCCGGCCGACTTCGCCCGCGCCCTGGCGGGCAAGTCGGTGGTGATGCTGTTCGAAAAGCCATCGCTGCGCACCAGGGTGTCGTTCGAGATCGGGATCGCCAAGCTCGGCGGGCACGCGCTGTACTACGACCACTCCAAGGAGCGCATCGGCGAGCGGGAGAGCATCTACGACTACGCCAAGAACCTCGAACGCTGGTGCGATGCGATCGTGGTCCGGACCTACAGCCACGAAGCGCTCGAGCAGCTCGCGGGCTTCAGCCGGGTGCCGGTGGTCAATGCGCTGTCGGACGATTTCCACCCTTGCCAAGCCTTGGCGGACCTGTTCACGCTGCAGGAGCGTTGCGGCAAACTCGCGGGAAAGCGACTGGCCTACGTCGGCGATGGCAACAACGTCTGCAGTTCACTCATCCTGCTGGCTTCGGCGCTGGGAGTGCACGTGACGGTGATCGCTCCCGAGGGCTACGCACCGCCGACTGAGATCCTTGATCTGGTGCGGACCCGGGCCGAGGCGTCGGGGGCCTCGCTGACGCTGACGGCCGATCCGATGCGGGTCCGCGGCCACGATGCGGTCTACACGGATGCCTGGACCAGCATGGGCTGGGAGGCCGAGGCCCAGAAGCGCCGCAAGATCTTCGCCGGGTACCGCGTGGATTCGGACATGATGGCGTGCGCCGGCCCGGGGGCGCTCTTCATGCATTGCCTGCCCGCCCACCGCGGCGAGGAGGTGACCGATGAGGTCATGGATTCCCCGCGCAGCATCGTCTTTGATCAGGCCGAGAACCGGATGCACGTCCAGAACGGGCTGCTGATCCACCTGCTCGCTCATCGTTCAACTGGAATGAACTAGTCTGTTCGGGTTCCCACATCACGCACCGCTTCGAATCGCCTTCATCAGCACGCACACTCATCACGAGAAACCCATGGCCAAGCGCATCGTCCTCGCCTATTCCGGCGGCCTTGATACCTCCTGCATCGTTCCCTGGCTGGTCGAGCACCACAAGTGCGAGGTCATCTGTGTCGCCGGCGATGTCGGCCAGGGGGCCGAGGAGCTGGATGGGGTCAAGGAAAAGGCCATCCGCACCGGCGCGAAGGATTGCTTCGTCGTCGATCTTCGCCGCGAGTTCGTGGAGGACTACGTCTTCCCGACGGTCATCACGGGGGCGCTGTACGAGGGGCGGTACCTGCTGGGAACGGCGATGGCCAGGCCGATCCTGGCCAAGGCGCAGGTCGAGGTGGCTCGCAAGGTGGGCGCGGATGCTGTCTCGCACGGCTGCACCGGCAAGGGGAACGATCAGGTGCGGTTCGAGGGGACCTACGCGGCGCTGGCGCCCGACCTTGAGGTCATCGCTCCGTGGCGCACGTGGGAGCTGCGCTCGCGCGAGGACATGCTCGCGTATCTCAATCAGCGGAACATCCCGACGACGGCCTCGCTGACCAAGATCTACAGCCGCGACCGCAACCTGTGGCACATCTCCCACGAGGGTGGCGCGCTCGAGGATCCGTGGAACGCCCCGCCCGATGACATCTGGGTCATGACCGAGGACCCGCGCAAGGCCCCGGACAAGGCGGAAGAGGTGTCGGTCACGTTCCGAGCCGGCCGCCCGGTCGCGGTGAACGGCAAGCAGATGCCGGGCGAGGATGTCATCACCACGCTGAACACCATCGCCGCCAGGCACGGTGTGGGCCGGATCGACCTCATCGAGAACCGGCTCGTCGGCATGAAGAGCCGGGGCTGCTACGAGACGCCGGGCGGCACGGTCATCTTTGAGGCGCTCCGCGGCCTGGAAGAACTGGTCCTCGACCGCGAGACCCGCCACCACCGCGAGCAGCTGGGCCTGCGATTCGCCGAACTCGTCTACTACGGGCAGTGGTTCACCCCGCTGCGCGAGGCCCTGTGGGCCGCGGCGAGCAAGATCGCTGAGCCTTTGACCGGCGAGGTTGTTGTCCGCCTCTACAAGGGATCGGCGACCACGATCAAGCGGAAGAGCGAAAACAGCCTGTATTCCGAGGCCTTCGCCACCTTCGGCAAGGATGAGGTCTACAACCAGATGGATTCCAAGGGCTTCATCAGGCTGTGGTCGCTGCCCTCGCGCATCGCCGCCATGCACAAGCACATGAAGGGTGGGCACGGCTGATGGCCCTTTGGGGTGGCAGATTTGAGGATGGGCCCGACCCGCTCTTCGCGCGGCTGAACAACTCGTTGCCGTTCGATTGGCGATTGTTGCCACAGGATGTGCGTGGGTCGATCGCCTGGGCCACGGGGCTGGAGCGGGCCGGGGTGCTGGCGGCTTCGGAGCGTCAGACGCTCGAAGCGGCGCTTCGGCGGGTGCTGGATGAGGCCTCGAAGGATCCGGCGGCGATCGCGGCAGCGCCGGATGAGGATGTGCACTCGTACGTCGAGCGCAGGCTCGTCGAGGCGGTCGGCGACCTGGGCAAGAAGCTGCACACCGGCCGCAGCCGCAACGATCAGGTCGCGACAGACCTGCGGTTGTGGGTGCGGGATGAGATCGATGCACGGATGGCGGAGGTCGTCGCCGCGCAACGATCACTTATCGCCTTCGCCGAGCGGGAAATCGACGTCGTCCTGCCCGGCTACACGCACCTGCAGCGGGCCCAGCCGGTGCTGCTGGCGCACTGGGCCCTGGCGTACTTCGAGATGCTCGAGCGCGACCGTGAACGGCTGGCTGATGCCCGCGGCCGCGTGAACTTGTGCCCGCTGGGGTCGGGGGCGCTCGCGGGAACGACATTCGCCGTCGACCGGGCCGCGATCGCTCGCGATCTCGGGTTCGAAGGGCCGACGCGCAACAGCCTGGATGCGGTCTCGGATCGCGATTTCGTGGTGGAGACGCTGGCGGCCGCATCGCTGTGCGCCATCCACCTGTCGCGACTGGCGGAGGATCTCATTATTTATTCCAGCGGCGAGTTCGCGTTCGTGGAGCTGTCAGACCGCGTGTCGAGCGGCTCGTCGCTGATGCCGCAGAAGAAGAACCCCGACGCTCTGGAACTGCTCCGCGGCAAGGTCGGCCGCATCTTTGGCGCCCACGCCGCGTTGTCGGTCACGCTCAAGGGGCTGCCGCTCGCCTACAACAAGGATCTTCAGGAGGACAAGGAGCCGCTGTTCGACGCGATGGAGCACCTGGCGTTGTGCCTCCGCGTCGTGCCTGTCGTGTTCGACGGGATGAAGGTGCGGGCGGATGTGATGCGGCGGGCGGCCCAGGGCGGGTACGCCAACGCGACCGACCTCGCCGACTACCTCGTCGAACGCGGGGTTCCGTTCCGCGAGGCCCACGAGATCGTGGGCAAGGCGGTGCGCCACGCGCTCGCCGCTGGAAAGCCGCTGGAAGAACTGCCGCTGAGCGACCTCCAGCGCTTCCATGCGTCGATCAGCCCGGATGTGTTCGGGCGGCTCAAA
>JBIPMO010000386.1:0-2660 GCA_044369085.1 Phycisphaerales bacterium | reverse complement strand
TCACCCTCACCATGGCCGGTGGCGACGGCGGAGGCGATCCGTTCAACACGGTCGCCTTCTCCATCACCAACATCTCCGGTCCCGGTGTCACACTCGACTCCTGGACCATGACCGTGGGAGACACGCAGTTCCTCTACGACTTCCTCTACCTGAACAAGGAGCAGTTCCTCGGCGGCGACGGCTCGCAGACCGTCATGCTCACCCAAGGCGAGCACGATCTCGATGACGGCCTGGGAACCGACTCATTCGCCTACGCGTTCACCAACCTCGGCCCGGGCGTCGGCTTCGCCGGCCAGTGGGACATCGACTTCGATAATGGCGCGTTCAACGTCGACGCACGAGCGGTGCTCTTCAACAACGGCGATGCACCCAACGCCGTCGCCACGTTCTCCTTCTCCGACGGATCGGTCGCCCAGTACACCTTCCCCGACCTGCCGGTCCAGGAGACCTACTCGCTCACGATCCCGGCCCCCGGCTGCATCCCGATCGCCGGGCTGGGGCTGCTCGCCGCGCTTCGCCGCCGCCGAGCCTGAAGCAGGTCGGCATCGCCCGAGACGACCAACCCGAAACGTGAAACCCCGATCCCCGCGAGTGCGTTCGCGGGGATCGTTTTTCATCTGGCCCACGTTCACGGGCCGGCAACATCCGCGGCTTCGTTGCGCCGCAGGAACTTCGCCACGCCCCGCGCATCGGCGGCATCCGCCGCCCCGTCAAAGTTCACATCCGCGGGCACCAGGTTGATCGCGTACAGATCCTCGATGCTCATCGCGCCGTCGCCGATGGTGTCCCACGTTGGCGCGAACATCGTCCGCAGCAACGTGCTGGGCTCGCCCTGGCTTGGGAACAGGAACGTGAGGGCACCCGGCAGCCGCGCTGCCCAAGCTGTCTCGTTGTGGTTCTGCCCGAATCCGACAAGAAACCTGTACACGCCTTCGAGGGTGTACTTGGGCACCGCCCCGCCGATGAAGTTGTCACGCACGCCGAGCGAGTCCCAGTACCCGTCGCTGTTGTTCCCGCCGCTCGTCGAGCCCGTGTCCCCGACATCCATGTAGATCCGCAGGTCGGCACGGGCGGGCTGCGCCTTGATGTACGCCGTGTAGTTGGGGATGAGCCACCACGCGGTGCTCAGGCAGCCGATGCGCTTGAAGTTCGCGTTCCAGTCGTACCCCGCGTAGAACGAGACCACACCGCCCATGCTGCTTCCCAGAGCGGCGGTGCTGGCGGGGTCGGTGAGCGTCCGGTACTGGCCGTCGATCAGCGGCTTGACGGTGTTCAGGATATAGGAGATGTACAGGTCGGCCCGCCCGTTGTTGTCGCCGGGCGCGGAGTAATCGGCGCGGCGCGTATCGCCCACGTTGTCGAGCCCGATGGCGATGACCTCCTGCATCTGGCCCGTCGCTTGGAGGTTGCCCAGCGTCGCCGCGGCGTTCCACGTTCCGAACGTCCCCTGATCGAAGATGTTCTGTCCATCGTGGATGTAGAGCACGGGGTAGCGGCGCTGCGGGTGTTCGGCGTACCCGCGCGGCAGGAACACGCGGTACCCGCGAGCCTGATCCAACTGCGGTGAGAAGAGCATCGGCACATTCGCGGGGTCATAGTCGCGCCGCGCCCCGGTGACGGTCGCCGCCGGGACATACGAGTAAAGCTGCCCCTCCTGCACGAACACACCATCCATGTTGGTCGAGTAGAAACCGGTCGCCGGGTACCGTGAGGTGCCGTTCGCATCGGTGAAGTAGAAGTCAAAGGCCTCGCCCGCGGTGTGGAAGCCCCACGTGAACCACTGCTTGTCCGCGGGGCGTCCGGCCACGGCGGGCCCGTAGTACTCCATCGGCCGCGCGATGAACGCCCCACCGCTCGTCGGCGAAGCGGGCCGCCACCACATCCGCGGCTGGTCGATGTCCCACGTCAGCCACAGCGTCTTGCTGATCGGGCCCCGCGGCTGGTCCTGGGTCGATCCGGAGAAGCTGGCAGAGGTCCACACGGGGGCGGCGTTCTGCTGCCCCGGCCCGTCGGCCCGCGCGATGAAGCGGTACGAGTAGCCCCGCCCGGCGGGCAGCGAGATCGATGCTCGCCACAACGGGTACGCCGCGGGCGATAGCTTGATCGCGTTCGCGCTCGAGTTCGACCCAAGCTCGGGCAGGTCGCCGACCACGTAGATCGATGTGCCGAACGCGGTGGTCTGCGTCACCTCGAACGTGACGTTCTGACGGGGCCCGAGCCCCTGGGTTGCCCCTGCGACAGCGAACGGGCATGGCACCAGAACGTGAATGGCTAGAGCAGTGCGAACGAGGATGAATGCGAGTGAACTCGGTGCCATCGTCGCGAAAGTCTATCCCGCTCAGGTCGAGCGATGCCCGCCCGGAAGGGCGCGTCGCGCGGGGGCCAATAACGCACGGGTGCGTACGGATGTGAACGAAAAGAAAGCACCCCCGCGCGGGGCGGGGGTGCTCGATGGTTCCTCAGTCATGCGGGCGGGCGAACTCGCCGCGGGCTCAGGCCCGACGACGGCGGAGCGCCGCGATGCCCGCCAGCCCCATCACCAGCGCCGCGCCGGGAGCGGGGACGATGGTGTACACGCTGGTCGTGCCGCTGATCTCGTTGCCGACGATCAGCAGGGGCTGACCGGTCGGGCTATCGGCGGCGGAGACGAAGACCAGACC
>JBIPMO010000384.1:0-2661 GCA_044369085.1 Phycisphaerales bacterium | reverse complement strand
GTTCTGGGAGTCGATGGCACCCGCGGGCCAGGGCGGCGGCGGCGAGCCGACCGGCGAGCTCGCCACCGCCATCAACGCGGCCTTCGGCTCCTTTGCCGGTGCGGGCGGGTTCAAGGAGAAGTTCGCCGCCGCCGCCGCCACGCGCTTCGGATCAGGCTGGGCATGGCTCTGCGTCCACAAGGGCGGCAAGGTCGAGGTCTGCTCGACGGCCAACCAGGACAACCCGCTGATGAAGGACGCGATCGATGCGGCCGCGGGCTGCGGCGGATCGCCCATCCTCGGGCTTGATGTGTGGGAGCACGCGTACTACCTGAACTATCAGAACCGCCGCCCGGACTACGTCACCGCGTGGTGGAACGTCGTCAACTGGGCCAAGGTCGCCGAGTGGTACGCCAAAGCCAAGTGATGCGCCGCCGATTCAGAAGTGGATCGGCAGCCCTTCCTTGCGGTACTTCTCGAAGAGCAACTGGGCTTCGGTGAGGGCTTTTTCGAGCCGCGTCGCCGCGTCGGTGACCGAGTTGTAGAGGTCCGGGTTCGTGACGAGCTGGCCGGCCGTGCCCTCGCCGCGGTTGACGCGCGCCACCAGCGTCTGCACCTCGAGCATCGTGTCGTTGAGCGCCTTGGTCGATTGCGCAAAGTCGCGGAGCGTGGTCCGGGCCTCTTCTCCCAGGTTCGCGGCCTGCGTGTCAACGGTCCTGGCGGTCGCGGTCCAGGCATCGACGGCCTTCGCGGCTTCGTCGAGAACGGTGGTCAGCCGCGCCGCCGCCGTCGAGATGTCCGTGCGCAGCTTGTCATCCCCGAGCCACGCCTCGGCGGCCTTCACGGTGCGATCCAGCCGAGCGATGGTCGTCGCGATGTTGGGCTGGGCCTGCCCGGCATCGACCTCGTCGAGTGGGTGCTGCTGGAGGAGCGTCTTGGCCTGCTCGCCCACCTGCGTGTACGTGTCGCTGAGCTTCTCGACCGCCTTGGCGGCATCGGTGAACGCGGCGAGGCGCTTGTCGATCATGCCCGCGATCGCATCGAAGAAGCCCTGGGCCGTGGTGACGTAGGTTTCACCTGGGCTGATGAAGTCCGCATCGGTCACGGCCCCCGTCGGCCGGGCGACCATGGCGAGCGCCGCCTCGCCGACCAGGCCGCGCTCCAGCGTGATCTCGGCGTTGCGGGGAACGCGGATCCCTTCGACCACCTTCAGCGCGATCAGAACGCCCTGTGCAGGATCCGCGCTGTCGGCGATCGTGATGGAGTGGATGTTGCCGATCTCCACACCGTTGAGCGTAACACGCGAGGCCGATGACAGCCCCGTCGCGTCGGGCAGACGCAGAAAGATGCCGTAGGTGCGTTGGCGCACCCCCTCGAACTCGCCGAAGTACAGCAGCAGCACCCCGATGCCGACGAGGCCGACGATCACCGTGATGCCGACGAGAAAGTCCTTCCAGGAGCGTTGCACAGGCGGGCCCTTCGGGGTGAGTGAAGAGTGTAGCCGCTCGCACAGAACTGGCGGGCGGCGACGAGCGGCCCGGTCGCCATGTCGCGGGGAACATGAGAACGCAGCGCAAACGCGCCTTGCCCGCTGCGCTGCCGGGCTCAACGCGCAGGATGGAGCGGGGCGCGAGCCGAGGTCGCCCGGTCACACAGCACGAACCCGGAGCGCGATCGCTCGCGAGCGAGATCTTCACACCCCGGCGCAGTCCCCGCGCAATCCGCGCGTTCTATAGAGACGAGCATCCTCCCCTGCGAACGCGGCGATGATCGCGCGCCGGAAAAACGTGCTGCCGCGCTTGACCACACGGTTTTTGCCGATATGTTTCCCGCAGCCATCAAGAGCCCCGAGGCGATATGACCTCGGGCGGCAACCGAGTCCGCCACCCTTGAACCTTCAAGCGTGACGAACCGCGGTGCCGAGCGAGCCTGACCCGTAGGGGCAGGCAGCGATGGGGCCTGAATCCCGCCAGCGGGATAGGGCAAAAAGAGCGTGCTCCATGCGGCGCACGCCCCCTCCGCACAAGCAACCTCTCGGTGGCATGGAGACCTTCACCATGCCCGGAAAGAACGCCACCGTTGCCCCCCCGGCTCCCGCCCCCGCCCCTGCGCGCGCTAGTGCTCGCGCTGCGGCACGCCCGTACACCGCACCAGGCCTTGATGTGACCGAGGTCGGCCCCGCCACCCTCGGGCTCCACGGCGGGCAGGCACCCGACCCCACCCACGGCTCGCTCACCACGCCGATCGTGCAGAGCACCACCTACGCCCAGCAGGCCGTCGGAGTCACCAAGGGCTACGCCTACTCCCGCGTCTCGAACCCCACCGTCGATGCCCTCGAGCACGCGCTGGGTGCGCTGGAGGATGCGCCGCAGGCGGTTGCGTTCAGCACCGGTCTCTCCGCCACGGCGTCGCTCTTCTTCGCGCTGGTGAAGTCGGGCGATGAGGTGCTGATCTCCGATGTGGTCTACGGCGGAACCGTGCGTCTGCTGCAGCAGATCCTGGCGCCGCTCGGCGTCACCTCGCGGTTCATCGACACATCGAACCCCCAGACCGTGCGCGAATCGATCTCGGATCGCACCCGTGTGCTCTTCATCGAGACCCCGGCCAACCCCACGCTGAAGCTGACGGATATCGAGGCGGTCGCCGCGATCGCTCGCGAGCGTGGCGTGACGAGCATCGTCG
>JBIPMO010000385.1:0-2661 GCA_044369085.1 Phycisphaerales bacterium | reverse complement strand
CAACACGACCCCTTCGATCGAGCCCGAGGACCGTCAGGCTCGCCGCATCGCCTACACCGGCAACGGCGCGATCTTCCCCCGCAACAAGTTCTACGACGAGGGCGACAATCGTCGCCAGAACCAGCTCGTTCGCAGCTCGGTGATCTCCGGGCCTTCCCGCACGATTCTGGCCACCGAGTTTGCCGAAGTCGACAACTGGCGCTCGGTCTTCGCCGGCAACCTCTACGAGGCTTCGGACACGACCTCCAAGAGCCACCGCCCGCTCGAACCCTTCCTTGGGATCTCCTCGGGCCGCGATGTCTACGGCGAGCTTCCCCGCGGCAACCAGGCTCTGTTCCGGTACCCCGACCTCGCCGCCATCAAGAAGGCCGTCGATCTGGGTGCCTCGGTCATCGTGGATAACCAGACCCCGTTGAACGCTGTCGGTCGTCACCACCCGGGCGAGACCGCCAACTTCGTGTTCGTCGATGGTCACGTCGAGCGCCTGACGGTTCAGGATTCCGTCAGCAAGCGTCTGTGGGGCGAGAACTTCTACTCGCTCACCGGCGGCAAGACCGAGGTTCGCTCGGAAGCGGCCGACCGCAACCCCTGATTCAAATCGAAACTCGCCACGGTGCCGGTTCGCGCTGACACCGTGGATTCCAAGCAAGGACGCATCGTCCCCCGTTCAACGGGGTGTTTTGCTTCGTCGCATGGTTCAACGCGGCCGCTGTTCCTGCGCGCCCATTTCCTTGGTCATTCGTGTCGCCCCGTCGGCCTGTCGCCGGCGGGACAGTTCGCCCGGTCGGGCCAGCGCCCGAAACCCACGCACTTTGGAGAGATCCATGAAGAAGACCCTGCTGCAGATGATCGCCCTCGGCCTCGTCGGCGGGACCATGAGCGTCGCCATCGCCGACGACATGCCCTCCGCCTTCGATCAGACCGTCACCCCGGAGAACGCCCCGGCGGTCTACGGCATCGGCAACGATGTCGCCCGTCCCTTCGTCATCAACGTTTCGGGCGCCACCCTGATGGAGAACTTCATCAAGGCTCCCGCCTCGACCAACGACTTCCTCGACGTTGACGGCGACGGCAACACCGTCCCCAACCAGCTCGACAACCTGGCTGGCGTCCTCCCGACCAACCCCTACAACGCCTCCCTGTGGTGGATTGTTAACTACCGCGTCGTCGGCTCGGTCAACGGTTACCAGGAACTCCTGGACTTCGGCACCGGCTGCAACGTCAACGCCGACATCGGCATCAACCCCCAGGATCCGGACGGCGCTGGCCCGCTGCCCCCCGCGCCCCTCGTCAACAACACCGCCACGGGCCTCTCGTCTGACGTCATGACGATCGGCTACGTCAACTCCAGCCCCTACGCCGGCGCCGCCGGTGACCCCTCGGGCACCGCCGCGGCTCTGTGGAACGCCAACAACGCCGGCGCTGCCCCCGTTCGCACCTACTGCACCGGCGCTGTCCCGGCTGGCAAGCAGATCTACTCCGCGGTCCCGCTCACCGGCGCTGGCCAGCCCGGCGGCGTCCGCATCGACATCGCTCCGCTGGACGTCCCCACGACTTGGGGCACGACCGTCGCCGGCACCCCGAACGTCCTCGACCAGCCCTTCCTCGCGGGCTACGGGCTCAACCCCCGTCTGAACCGCACCCGCACCGGCCAGGTCTTCGTCGACGGCGCCGGCAACAACTTCGGCTTCAGGCTCGTCACCGTCAACGCTCCCTTCAACCTCTATGATGGCAACCCCTCCGGCGGCGCTGCCGAGGATGCCTTCACCGTCTTCGATACCGACTTCGCCTACACCCCCGTCGCCTTCATCGTGAACCACGGTGTCGGCATCCAGACCATCACCTACAGCGGTCTTCGTCACCTCTTCACCACCGGTCGCACCCAGAAGGGTGAGAACCTGATGGCAAGCACTCGCGACACCGGCTCGGGCACACACAACGCCGCCATGAACTCCATTTGCGTCGACCCCTCCCATGGCGTGGGCGAAGCGATCGGTGGTCTCTCCACCGCCGCCGGCGAGCAGACCGCCGGCGCATCCTGGATCCCCGGCAACAAGGGCGGCTCGGGCGCCATCGAAGCCACCGCTCGGAACTCGCGTCTCGCCATCGGCTACACCGGCGCTGAGCGCGGTGTTGCCAGCAGCTGGCTGACCCAGGGCCGCCTCGAAGTCCTCGGCGTGCAGGATGATGTCCGCGGCGGCACCGTCGCGGCTCGTCCCACCATCGCCAACGTCCTTGGCTTCCAGACCATCGACCTCGTCGGCAGCGGCGGTCCCAACCCCACCTTCGCCCACGTCGTCCTGGCCAACCGCTTCAACGGCTTCAACATCGGCGGCCCCGGCGTCCTGGCCACCCTCGGCTCGCCCCGGTCGGTGAACAACCTCGACTCCTTCGGCGCCCCGGTCATCGGCAACGATCCCGCCGACACCCTGCCGGCGATGCGCAACGTGCAGGCCGCCGCCTACATCAACAACATCACCCGTTCCACCGAGGCCTTCACCGCGCTGGGTGTGAACCCCACGCTGTTCTCCCCCGGTGAGTTCCTCGCCCAGACCCTCATCATCAACGGCAGCCGCGCCTTCACGCAGGATCGCACCAACCCCTGCAACTTCATCGCCTTCAACGAGCCCAACGGCGTCGCCAAGATCGATTCCCTCGTCG
>JBIPMO010000106.1:0-9239 GCA_044369085.1 Phycisphaerales bacterium | reverse complement strand
GCGAGCGTCGCCGCCAGACACGCCGAAACGCTCAGAAGGCTGCTCGCCGCCGAACCGATCGCGAGCGGGCTGATCTCACCGGGCTGCCGCGGAGTCTGTGCGTTCATCGGGCATGAGGGTAGGGGGTATCGCACTCGCGAGCCAGCGCCGGAAGTGCGCGCCGCGAGTCCATCCCCGCCCTCGCCGGTATCGTTCATGCCATGCCACGCAGCGCCGCCACCGCCGCGTTCCTCTGCCGCCGCTTCGGCGGTGCCTTGTGCTGCGCCATGGCCCTCATTTGCATCTCGCCCGGTCTCGCCCAGAACACCTTCCTCCCCGAGCTGGAGGGCCGCCCGCCCTCGCCCCCCCTGCCCGTGGACCCCGCCCTCAGCCAGGGCTCGCTCCCAAACGGTGTCCGCTACATCATCCGCCGCCACGCCACCCCCGCCGACCAGGTGGTCCTTCGCCTGCGCATCGGAGCGGGGGTCGTGCAGGAGGAGGACAACCAGATCGGCGCCGCGGTCGTGCTCGCGCACGTGCTGCAATCCTCCCTCGAACGTTCGTCGCTGGGCAAGGCGATCGATTCGCTCACGAACATCATCCCGGTCGAATCGCGCCCCGATCCGATGCACATCGGAGCCGACACCACCGAGTTCACCGTCCTGCTCCCCATCGCCGATGAAGACGCGGTCTTCGGCACCCTGAGCGCCCTGGCTCGCCACCTGGATACGACCGTCGTCAGCAACGCCACCGTCGAGGCCGCGCGCCCCGCGCTCCTTGAAGAGGCCCGCCGCGGCTGCCCGCTGCAGATGCGCATCCTGAGCGCCATGCTCCCCCAGCTCGCCCCGGGCTGGCGCCCCGCCGAACGAACCACCTGCCTCGACGAGCACGTGCTCTGCGAACTGGGCGCGCCGGTCCTCGCCGATTTCCATCGCCGCTGGTACTCGGCGGGCAACATCACCATCATCGCCGTCGGCGACATGCCACCGGCCTCGCTTGCGCGCCTCATCGCCATGACGATGGGCGGGCTTCCCGCCAAGCAGAGGCCTTCGCAGCCGGACCTCGCGCTGCGAACCCTGACAGGCCCGCGAGCAGCCGTGGTCAGCGACCCCGCGCCCGTCGAGGCCGTCGCCGAACTCGTCATGCTCGAGCCCGGCGATCAGACGGTCCGCGATGAGTCCGCCCTGCGCGATGCGCTCATCGACGAGGCCGCCGCCCGCGCCGTCGACCGCCGCCTCCGCGACCTCATGGATGCCGGAGATGCCCGCTTCAAATCCGCCGGCGCGTGGATCGGCCCCATCCGCGGCCAGCTCCGCGCCACCTTCCTCACCACCACCGGCCCCGCCGATGAGTGGCGTGCCCTCGCCGCGCAGGCCCTCGACGCCGCCGCGCGCATCCGAGCCACCGACTTCACCGACCACGAGGCCTTCGCCGCCGCGGGCGACGTCATCGCCGCCGCCGATCAGGATGCCTCGCGCGAAGGGGCCATGACTTCCCTCGCGCTCGTCGACCGCATCGGCACCATGCTCACCAAGCGCCAGCCCCTCATGGCCCCGCTCCAACGAGCCGAGCTCGCCCGCAGGCTCCTGGACAACCTCATGCCGCAGGAGCTCACCGAGCGCGTCGCGCGGCGCCTGGACCCGCGCCGGATGTCGCTCGCGCTCGTGCTGCCTTCCTCCGTCGAGGCCCCGACCCCGGATCAGGCCGCCCAGCTCCTTGATGCCGTCCCCGCTCCGCCCGCGCCGGCTCCCTCCGCCGCCGGGCCCGAGACCCTGCTCTCATCCGATCCGCCCCCGGGGCAAGTCGAGCGCATCGCCATCCAACCCGCCGCCCAGGTCACCACCATCGATCTCTCCAGCCACATCCGCGTCCACCACCGAGCCACCGCCGCCCGACCGGGAGAGGTCATCGTCGTGCTCTCCATCGCCGGCGGCAGCGGAGAGGAATCACCGACCGATCGCGGTCTCGCCTCCGCCGCCGCCTCCATCTGGGATGCACCCGCCGCCCGGTCACGCTCGGGCCTCTCCATCAGGCGGGCCATCGCCGACCTCCCCGTCACCCTCGAGGCGAGCCTGCTCCCCGATCGCCTGGAAGTCCGCCTCACCACCACGGCCGATGCCCTCGAGCCCGCCATGCAGCTCTTGCATCTCTTGCTCTCCGAGCCGCTCATCGAAGAGCCCGCCTTCGAGCGATGGAAGTTCGCGGCGGCACGCGACGCCCAGGCACGCGCCCTCTCACCATCCCGGGCCGCCGATCAGGCCCTGGCGTCACTCTTCTTCCCCGGGGACGACCCGCGCCGCGGCGGGCTCGAACCCGCGGTCATCGCTTCGCTGACGCCCGCGGCAGCCCAGGCGTGGCTCGACGACCGCGTGTCACGAGCGCCCATCGAAGCCGCAATCGTCGGAGAGGTCCCACGCGACCGGGTTCTGGACCTCGCAGCGCGGTACCTCGGTTCGATCCCCCCAAGGCAGCCGCTCACCCCAGGCCAGGGGCTCTGCACCCCCGCGGTTCACGCGCCGCTCGCCTCACCCGAACCGCGCCGTGTCGCGTCGCAGGCGGGCGGGCCTGCACTCGTGCTCATCGCCGTCGCCGCTCCGATCACCGACGATGCGCCCCGCGCCGCTGCACGAGCCGTTGCGGCCCGCATCGTCGCCCAGCGCCTCGCCGCAAGACGCACCCCCGGTGTCCTCACTTTCGAGGTCCGCCGCGTCGGTGACGATGCGCTCAGCGGGCCCGGCATCCTTTACGCGGCCGCGCTCGTCGACGACGCCGCCGTCGCCGATGCGGAGCGGGCCATCGAAGCGGCCATGGACTCGCTCTCGGCCAACCCGCCCACCAGCGACGAACTCGCCATCGCCAAGTCGCAGGCCGACGATGAGGCCCGCGCCCGAGCCGCCAGCCCCCTCCGCTGGGCCCAGCACCTCTCGGGGCTCTCGGTCCGAGGCGGCGCCATCGATGATCTTGTCCTGGGCCCGCGCCGCGTCGTCGCCGTCAGCGCTCAGGAGGTCGCGGCCGCGCTCACCGACAGCCAGACCAAGCGCCCGATGCCCAGGCTCCGCGTCCGCGTCCAGCCCCAGTGAACCCGATCCCCGCGCCCCCTCGCCAGCCTCGCTTAAACCTCGTCGTCCTCGACGAACTCCTCTTCCTCTTCGACCTTGCGGTTGCTCGCGCGCTTTGGGCGAGCCGCTTCCTCGACCGCGTCTCGGTGCGCCTCATCGCACGCCGAGCGCAGCGACTGGTGCAGCTTCTCGTGATCGACGACCGCCGCCAGCAGCTCCATCACGTGGTCCACGCGGTCGGCCGCGCACTCGCCGGGGTCGATCTGCGCAACCGCCGCATCACCCAACGACTCGCACGCCTTCTGCACCCACGACGCATCGATCTTCTTCGGAGGGGGGATCTTCGTCCGCACCGTCAGCGGTCCGACCGTCACGATCGGCCACAGCCCCAGCCGCGTCTCGGGCTCGCGGGCCGCCACCAGCACGGGGATGTTGTCCGCCAGCGCCCGCTCGCGAAGCTCGCGGGCATCGGCTCCCACCAGCGGAGGCGCCAGCAGGTAGCACCCCGGCTTGATCGCCTGGGCCCCCGTCAGCAGCACCTCAAGATCAGAGTACACCTCGATCCGGATCAGCTTCTTCACGTCGCACGCCATCTGCCGGCGCTGCCGCCGCGCTTCCTGCAGCGGCATCACGATCCGACCCATCCGCTCGTAGTCGTGCCCCTGATGCGCGAGTGACAACGCTTCAACGCACGTACGCTCGGCGTCGAAGTAGCGCATCGCCACCAGCGCCTCGCTGGCTTCCTCCATCAGACGGTCGATCTTGTCGGATTGGGCCTTTGCGCGAGCGGACATGGAACCCACTTCCCCTTGCGTCCCGGACCCCGCGGGCTTCCTCGCCCGCTCCACCCATCCTATCTCATCCGCCGCGACCGCCGGTCAGCCAGCCGCGGCAGCGCACAACCTCCGACTCCATGTCGTACGCCAGCACATCCGCCAGGCTCGACCAGTCGGATGCCACGAGGGTCCGCTTGATCTCCGTCAGCCGCTCGGCCAGCCCGGTCAGCACCGGCGCCAGTTGATCCCGGTTCTCAGCGGCAGCCCCGCTCGACGACACATCGGCTCGCGATGCCAGTTCCATCGCGCTGCGAACCTCGGCCCACATCCGCAGCACCTCACCAAGCGTCAGCAGAGCTTCATCGATGTTTCCACCGCGGATCTGCTCCGCCGCTCGCAGATGCCGCGGGCCGACCGCATCCAGCGCCCCCGCCGCATCCGTCAGCAGAACCCGGACAAGCTCGCCGCCGTCAGCGCTGGTGAAGTCCAGCCGTGATGCGTACGGAGCTCGCTCGGGAGGATCATCAATGTCAGTCGCGGGCACCTCGAACCCGTCCGCCCGAGCCTCGACGATCAGCCGCTCGCCGGCCGCCGACCGACCGGCCGCGAGCGCCGCTGCCAACGTTCCACCCGCGCACTGAAGTTCCCGACCGTCAAGGTACACGCGCATGCTCATGAAAGAAGAAGTCGGTCATCAGACACCTCCATGTGCAGCCGCGCCGCGGCCCCGCACCTCGCCCCCTGACCAGGGGGGGCAGCCCAGCGATCGCTGCATACAGTTATCGCGTCCGAACGCAGTTCCGTCGCACATTATTTTGCAAGATGACAACAAGAACACATCACGTTTGTGTTTCATGCTTGTCATGGCGTGCGTATCCGATCTCATTCCTGAACACGAAAATGAAATCGTTTTCAGCAAGAACTTCCCTGTATTTCAGGTACTAATCAGCGAGTGACCTTTCGCCAAACTGCTCAGCGCAAGGGATTGCAAAGATATACTTTTATTCTATTCGAATCAAAATCATGCAAAACAAAAGCCTAGCGCGAAATTCCGATGACATCAATCAAGCCTGCCCGGACTATGCACGATCCAGTGCATGAAGCGTTCCCGAAGGGGGATCCGCTGGGGACTTTGGAGCCTTGAAGAGGGCATCAAATATGCGACTTCGACTCGGGCAGAAAATGGCGATCGGCTTTGCGGCACCGATCCTCATGATGGTCATCGTCTGCGGCGTGACCTTCACGCTTCTCAGCAACATCCGAGGCCAGCAAAAGCGCCTGACCGAGGTCCGCTTCCCCACCGCCCTCCACGCCGAAACCGCCTACGCGGGCATCTACGAAGCGATGGGTGCCGCCCGCTGCCTCCGCGATCTTCAGCATGATCAGACCGCCGAAATGACCCGATGCCGCGAGGAACTCGCCGAGGGCTTCGGCTTCATCACCTCGTCCATGGAAGGACTCGAGGCCGTCCGCCCGCTCTGGACCGTCCAGCAGACAAAGGACCGCTACGCACGCCTCGCCGAAGTCGTCCCGGCGATGCTCGGAACCCTTGAAGGTGGCCTCTCCGCAACCGGCCCGGAGGCGAGGCAGAAGCTCGCAGCAGCCGTCGACAAGGCCTACCCCATCTCCCGTGAGGCCCGCGAACTGCTCCAGGGCATGATCAAGACTCAGAAAGAAACCATACCGCAAGACGTCGCCGCCGTGACCGCCGACATGAACCGCATCAGCGCCGTCGTTGTCGGTTCAACCGTCGCCGCGGGCATCCTCGCGGGCCTCATCGGCTGGCACCTCACTCGCCGCATGCTCGCATCCCTCCGTCCCATCATGAACCAGGCCGAGCAGATCGCCCTCGGGCACCTCGGCGAGCCCGCTCTGAAGGTCGTCTCGAAGGACGAGCTCGGCGAGCTCACCGAATCGGTCAACAAGATGCACACCGGACTGCGCAACCTCGTCGCCGAGGCCATCCAGACCGCCACCGAAGTCGCCGCCACCGCCACCGAGGTCGCCGCCTCCGCGGAGGAGATGACCCAGGGACTGACCCAGCAGAGCGTCCAACTCCGCGATGTCACCGACTCGGTCTCGACCCTCTCCACCTCCGCCGCCACGATTGCTCAGGACACCCAGCAGGCCGCCCAGGGCGCCAAGGCAACCGAGGCCGCGGGCGACCAGGGCTCGCGCTCCGTCCGCGCCGCCATCGAGCAGATGAACGAGATCAAGCAGTCCGTCAGCGGCACCGCCCAGGTCATCGAGTCCCTCGGCAAGCGTTCGGAGACCATCGGCGACATCATCGCCATCATCAACGACATCGCCGACCAGACCAACCTGCTCGCTCTCAACGCCGCCATCGAGGCCGCCCGCGCCGGCGAGCACGGCCGAGGCTTTGCCGTCGTCGCCGATGAGGTCCGCAAGCTCGCCGACCGCACCACCAAGGCCACCGGCGAGATCTCGCAGTCCATCTCGCAGATCCGCACCGAGTCCGCCGCCGCGATCGAGCGAGTCCAGACCGGCGCCGCTAGCGTCCAGGACGGCGTCGCCAAAACCAACATCGTCTCCGATGGCCTCACGCAGATCGTCGCCCAGGCTCAATCGCTCGCGACCATGGTCGAACGGGTCAACAGCGCGACCACCAGCCAGCAGGAGTCCTTCGAGCGCATCAGCCGGTCGTGCGCCGAGATATCCGCGATCGGCGAGCAGTCCGCCAGCGCCTCCACCGAGTCCGCCGCCGCCGCCGCCCAGCTCTCGGCCAAGGCCGAGGCGCTTCAGGCCGTCGTGAACCGTTTCACGCTCGAGCGCCGCCACCACGACATCGGCCCGGGCACCGGTCAGAAGAACAGGCGAACGACTCCGCAGAGGCATCTGGCGAAGCTGGCATGATCATCTTTCACTGACACCTGACACGAGCTCCCCCCAGCGCGGCGGCCACGACGCCGCAGCGCTCCCCTGCCACGACGGGCACGGTTCCACACCGTGCCCGCCGTTTTTTTCCTGAACCAAGGTCGCGTCAAACTGGCAACGGCGGCGTCTGCAAGGCGCCGCATTGTGAGGAAGTGGTGAAAACCCCCTCGCACCGCGGCTGCACCCCTCGCGTCGCGCAAAGTCGGCGTGTACGCTGACCGTTCACAGCCGACGGGGCTATTCCCGCGCTGGATGGGAGATCACGAGCATGCGCCGTACCACCACGAAGTACCTCTTCGCCGCCGTCCTCGCCGCATTCGCCGCGTCGCACGCGTGCGGCGATCAGATCTCGCTGGTGCCCGTCGCCGACTCGTCCATCTATTCAGAGCCCTTCGCTGTCCTCACCAACGGCTCGGGGCAGTACATCTTCGCGGGCAAGGTCATCCGCTCGGAGTACGTCCGTCGTGCGATTCTTCGCTTTGATCTGTCCTCGATCCCCGCGGGCTCCACGATCAACGCGGTCGCGCTCCAACTCTACATGTCCAGAACCATCGCCGGCCCGCTGCCCTTCGCTCTGCACCGCATGAATGCATCCTGGGGTGAGGGTGCTTCAGACCCCGAGGGTCAGGAGGGCGGCGGCACCGACCCCGTCACCGGCGACTCCACCTGGTTCTACCGCTTCTGGCAGACCACCCAGTGGGCCACACCCGGTGGCGATTTCATCCAGACCGCCAGCGCCTCCACCGTCGTCGATCAGAATGGCTTCTACACATGGGCCTCTTCTGGCCTCGTTGCGGATGTCCAGACTTGGCTCGCCACGGCGTCAGCGAATCATGGCTGGATCCTGATCGGCCCCGAAGACGAGCATTCCGCCAAGCGATTCGACAGCCGCGAGAACCCCGTCCCCGCGAACCGGCCCACACTGATCATCACCTTCACTCCACCCGTCACGCTCTGCCAGGGCGATGCCGACAACAATGGCCAGGTGAACTTCGCGGACATCACCGCGGTCCTCGGCAACTTCAACGCCGACTACACCCCGGTCCTCAACGGCCAGGGAGATGCCAATCACGATGGTGTGGTCAACTTCGCCGATGTCACGACGGTTCTCGCTCGCTTCGGGCTCGCCTGCGCGTGACGGGCCCCGAAGCCGAGATCTCCCACCCGAAGCCCAGCGTTCTTCGCGCAATCTGAGCGTTCCCTGAGCCGCCTTGCTCCCCCATTTCCCCATGGGACTGCGCCATATCGCGGCCCGTGCCCGCACGCGATCACGCCTCGCCAAGTTTGCTTCATCAAGTCCTCACGCAATTCACAACCCCTGCGAACCTGATCCGCGCATCGCCCGGGTACGTTTCCGCCGCATCAAGAACCTCGATGATGCTCGGCTTCGTGCGCCGTGCCTCGGGGGCAAACACTTCCACCGCGGAGGAAACGAATCATGCGTCACATCGCTCGTCTCTCGGTCGCTGCGCTCGTCTGCGCCTGCGGCACCAGCTTCGCCCTCGCTCAGACCGCGACCACCGGTCCGAGCTCGTCGCAGAGCCCGTACGTCCTGGGCCTGATCCCGGGCGTCAACACCACCTCCATCCTCACCGTCGGTGACTCCGCCGGCGGCTACCGCATGGTCGGCATCCCCGATGGCATGGGCGCCTTCAATGAGGACGGCCTGGGCTCCTTCACCCTCCTGATGAACCACGAGCTCGGCGGCAGCGCTGGCGCTGTCCGCGCCCACGGCCAGACCGGCGCGTTCGTCTCCCGCTGGGAGATCAACCCCTCCGACCTCAGCGTCGCCTCCGGCCGCGACCACAACACCTCCTCCGCCGATGCCTTCGAGTACAGCTCGAGCACCGGCACCTGGAGCAACGCCGTCAGCCCCGCGCAGCGCTGGAACCGCTTCTGCTCCGGCGACCTCGCCGCCCCCACCGCCTACTTCAACCCCGCCAGCGGCCTGGGCACCTCTTCCCGCATCTACATGAACGGCGAAGAGTCCGGCGCTGAAGGCCGCGCTTACGCCCACATCGTCACCGGCGCTGCCACCAATCAGTCCTGGCAGCTCCCCCACCTCGGCCGCTTCTCCTGGGAGAACTCCGTCGCCAGCCCCTTCGCCCAGGACAAGACCCTGGTCATGGGCCTCGACGACTCCTCCCCCGGCCAGAACTACCTCTACGTCGGCAACAAGCAGAACTCCGGCAACGACATCGAGCGCGCCGGCCTGACCAACGGCAGCCTCTACGGCATCCGCGCCACCAACCTCATCGGCCTCTCCGGCTTCGAGAGCCGCACCGTCGCCGCCAACGGCCGCTTCGACCTCGTCAACTTCGGCGATGTCTCCAACACCACCGGCGCCACCCTGCAGACCAACTCCAACGCCGCCAACGTCACCAACTTCCTCCGCCCCGAGGATGGCCAGTTCGACCCCCGTCCGGGCAAGCAGAACGATTTCTACTTCGTCACCACCGACCGCTACGACACCACCGGCACCGGCGGCGCCACCATCGGCCGCAGCCGCCTCTACCGCATGTCCTTCGAT
>JBIPMO010000406.1:0-2671 GCA_044369085.1 Phycisphaerales bacterium | reverse complement strand
AGGAAGGGTTCAATGACAGCCTCGATAGTTTCGGGCTCCTCACCAAGAGCCACGGCAAGCGTGGATAATCCCACTGGCCTGGTGTTGAATTTCTCGGCTAGCAGGGTCAGCAGGTCCCGATCAACCCGATCGAGCCCAAGAGTGTCAACGCCAAAAAGGTCCATTGCAGCTTGAACGGTTTCACTCGTCACTGCAGGACGTCGATTCACTGCTGCAAAGTCTCTAACCCTCTTGAGTAGTCGATTGGCGATTCTGGGTGTTCCACGGGATCGCTTTGCAAGTTCTGTAACAGCTTGATCATCTATTGCAACCCCGAGCTTGCTCGCAGATTTACCGATCACTTCTGCCAACTCTGAATTTCCATAAAACTCCAAAAAGGCAGTGAAGCCGAATCTGTCTCTGAGTGGAGTTGGCAGCATGCCGCTGCGGGTTGTGGCTCCGACCAAAGTAAATGGGGCTATTTCGAGTGAGATGGAACTTGCACCAGGCCCTTTTCCAACCATCACGTCTACTCGAAAATCTTCCATTGCTAGATAAAGCATCTCCTCCGCAGGACGCGATAGGCGATGTATCTCGTCAATGAAAAGAACATCGCCGGTCTCTAAGGAAGAAAGTACGGCTGCTAGATCACCTGCACTTTGAATTGCTGGTCCAGAAGAAAGGCGCAGTGCTCGATCAGATTCCTTTGCAACAATCATTGCCAGAGTGGTCTTACCTAACCCTGGCGGTCCGGCGAGCAAGATGTGGTCGGGAGTTCGCTTATCTAGTTTTGCCGCTTGAATAATTAGTGAGACCTGAGAGACAACCTTGCTCTGTCCAACGAACTCCCCCAAGGAAGTGGGTCGAAGTCTTGCATCTAGTTCCTTGTCTTCGTCAATCACTTTGCCTCACCAATTAGCTTGAGGGCCTGCTTTAGCATCTGAGATTCCGAAAGGTTGCCATCCAGCTGAGCCAAGACTGTCCTTGCTACAACTTCATCTGTTCCAAGTTGCTTTAGTGCGGCCAATACCTTTGTGGCGCTCGCTGGAATCGAGGCCTGAATCTTTCCGCTGAGAGTCAAAAGGATTAGCTTCGCGGTTTTTTGACCAATGCCAGGGATGTTTCTGAAAGCTTGTTCGTCTTGATCAGCTATCGCCTTGGAGAATGTCCCGGAATCCATCCCCGATAACACAGTCATTGCAAGCTTTGGGCCAATCCCAGATACAGAGCAGAGAAGGTCAAACTGATCCCTTTCTTGCCTATCAGAGAATCCAAATAGGGAGACATCGTCCTCTCGCACCACCATTCGGGTATGCAGAGTCGCTTCGGCTGAGACTTTCAGATTCAAAAGGTGCCGTGGGGTAACTCGTACCTCGTATCCAACACCAGAAACCGAGATCACTACAGAATCAGTGCTGAGCTCGAGAATTGCTCCGGTTAGAGTCGATATCACAGGGCTAACCTAGCTTTCGTTTCGCTGCTTTCTCAGCTGCCACCCACTTCTTTCTTGCGGGTGTGGAGGCTATCTGCGACTTATTCTGCGCACAAAGAGCAACTGCGAGGGCATCGGCGACATCTGCAGGTTTAGGCACTTCCTTCAGTCCAAGGAGTCTGGTAACCATTTGAGCGACCTGATCTTTACTTGCCCGACCGTGCCCGGCCACGGATGCTTTCACCTCGCTAGGGGTAAAAAACTCAATAGGAATCGATCGTTCATGGGCGATAGCCATAAGTGCTCCTGAAATTTGGGCTACACCCATTACTGAGCGGAGATTGGCCTGGGCAAAAACTCTTTCAAGCGCAATGAGCGCGGGATTGTGCTTTGCAATCAATTGCTCAAGTTCTAAGGCAATCTTTCCAACCCTCTTGGTTGGGTCATCTGATTTATCGGATTGAAACATTCCATAGCCAATGGCCTTGGACCCAGACACCAGACCGAAACCGCAGCGAGTAAGGCCAGGGTCGACTCCGAGCACGAGCGTCATCGCTAGCTCAATTGCGCTAGAACTTCTGAGGACAAATCCATGTTTGTGTAGACGTCCTGAACATCATCTAAGTCTTCGAGAGCTTCAACAAGTTTGATGATTTTCTCGGCTGTGTCCTTATCCGCATTTATCTTGAGCGAAGATACGAACTCAACGTCAGCAGACTCATAATCCACAGCTGCCTTTTGGAGTGATTCTCTGACCTCTGTCAGTGAACTGGCCTCGCAGGTAAGGACGAATCCATCGGGCGTGGGCGCAATGTCCTCTAAACCATGCTCAATCGTTGCCTCAAGCACCTGGTCCTCGGCCACACCCTCGGAGACAACAATCACGCCTTTTCGACTGAACTGGTAGGCAACCGAACCTGGATCAGCCAAGTTGCCGCTATTTTTCGTGAAAGCTAATCTCACTTCCGCAGCTGCACGATTTTTATTGTCAGTAAGGCATTCGACCAAGATCGCAATTCCGCCTGGTCCGTAACCTTCATAGAGGATGTTCTGATAGTCAACCCCGTCGCCACCTGCTCCGGACCCTCTTTTTATTGCTCTGTCGATGTTGTCGTTTGGTACAGAGTTCTTTCTTGCTTTGTAGACGGCATCGTAAAGTGTTGGATTGCCCTCAATGTCCGGTCCACCGCTTCGCGCTGCAACTTCAATGTTGCGAATTAGCTTCGCCCAGAGCTTCGCCCTACGCGCATCGTTGGCTGC
>JBIPMO010000409.1:0-2678 GCA_044369085.1 Phycisphaerales bacterium | reverse complement strand
CTGGTTCGGAGAAAGACATGTTCTAAAGGATGTCAATCTGCAATTTCCAAACAACAAGGTGACCGCTCTCATCGGTCCTTCAGGTTGTGGCAAATCAACCTTTATTCGCACACTAAACCGGATGCACGAGCTGATTCCGACCGCTGGGCTGTCCGGCGAGGTTCTTCTGGATGGGAAAGACATTTATGGGGAAGCGGTAGATCCGGTAGATGTTCGAATTCGAGTCGGCATGGTCTTCCAAAAACCTAATCCATTTCCAACAATGTCCATAAAGGACAATGTCATGTCTGGCATCAAGCTTTCTGGTATTTCCAGATCAGATACTGCCGACCTAGTCGAAGTCTCGCTGAAGCGAGCGGCCATGTGGAATGAAGTCAAGGACCGTCTGTCTGACCCAGCAGTATCGCTATCGGGAGGTCAGCAGCAGCGCCTTTGTATAGCTCGAAGCCTTGCCATGAACCCTGATGTACTTCTCATGGATGAGCCTTGCTCCGCCCTTGACCCAGGATCCACAAGGCGCATCGAGGAAACTATCTTGGAGCTAAAGGAGAACGTCACGATAGTTATCGTGACCCACAACATGCAGCAGGCGCAGAGAATTTCCGACCAGACGGCCTTCTTCCTCGCCGAGGACAACACCCCGGGTTACGTCGTTGAGTTTGGCGAAACCCAGCAAATCTTCTATGGCCCAATTGACCCAAGAACAAACGAATACGTAAATGGACGTTTTGGATAGAAACCAACTGTTCACCTTTCGTTTGCGGTTCGGTGGCCTGTTGTTTCTCTGGTGAAGTGAAAATACGAGAGCAGTCCGAAAACAAGGAGATCAAATGCGAAACAAGCTAATTGGAGTAATGGCATCGGCCGCTCTAATGTCCACTGCCTTTGCTGGCCCCGCCCAGGCACAGGAGCAAATCACCGCCGGAGGTGCTTCTTACACCAATGCCTTGCAGCAGGTTTGCACCCAGGCATACACCAAGCACAAGGTGACTTATGCTTCGGTCGGTTCTGGAACCGGAAAGAGAAACTTCCGAGGCGGAACATATGACTTTGGTGGCTCAGACTCCCTCTATGGACCAACTGAAGCCAAGCCGAGCAACTTCGTTTACGTTCCTCTGCTAGGTGGACCAATCACGATCGCCTTCAACCTCCCAGGTGTTACTCGCCTCAACTTAACTCCAACAATGGTTGGCGACATTTACCTTGGCAAGATAACCAAGTGGAACGACCCCGCGATTGTAAAGATTAACAGGACTGCAAAGCTTCCTGACCTGGTCATCACACCTGTTTACCGATCTGATGGATCTGGTACCTCCTACAACTTCACCAACTGGCTAGCCCAGAAGTACAAGGCACCCTTCAAGGCAACCGATGCATTCCAGACCACAGCAGGATCTGGTGCGCTGGTGAAGGGTGCAGTTGCATCGCCTCAAAACTCCGGTGTTGCAACCTCCATCAAGGCAACTCTTGGCGCTGTTGGCTACATCGACATTGCTGACGCAGACAAGGCTGGCTTGAACTATGCCCACCTCCAGAACTCATCAGGTCAGTTCATCAAGGCAACCATTCCTGCCTCCAAGCTCTTCCTAGAGAAGCAGCTTCTCAAGGCAACCGGTGAGGTCGTATTTGACTACAACATGAAGGTTAGAGGGGCCTATGACCTCAGCCTCGTCAGCTACGGCCTTGCTCCGACTAAAAACGGAACTTCCAAGGCAGCAGCAATCGCCGACTACCTCAGCTTCTTCGTGAACACCTGCTCACCTCAGAACGCTGCGGCTCAGGGCTATGTTGCTCTCAGCGGCACTCTTCTTCGCAAGGCAAACGACGCAATCAAGAAGATCAAGTAATAGTTAGGTAAGAATGGAGTAGCCGGGGCAATCAAATGCCCCGGCTATTTCGACGGAGAGGACAATGGTGAATCGAAGGATTTGGCAAGTAGCTGCCCTGAGTCTCTCCGCTACAACGCTGCTAACGGCTTGCAATCCGCCGATGCCCGAGTCGCTCAAGGTCGAATTGGCAGAGCGAACGGTGCAGTGTGGCGAGGAGTTTGTGGAATCGAAAGTCTTGTCTGAGTTTGTCGACATCGCTGATTTCTGGAACAGCTCAATGGATGTGGCATGTTCTGGCTCTATGGGCCTAACTGTTGTGGATGGCTATCCCGCTGGAGCTGGTTTAGTGATTTCCGAAGAAGATATCAAGGGCTGCACGCCATACGTTTCCGTTCCTCTGGCTGTAGATGCAGCTGTCTTCTCATTTATGTTTTTGGACATCTATGAAATCAATCTCTCGCCAGAGATCATCGTGGCTATCTTCCGGGGTGAAATCACCAACTGGGCGGATGATCGGCTCACCAATCTAAATCCGGATGCTATGTTGCCGGATTTGCCAATCAACATCATTCCTGAGGCACCACCCGGCGCCATCATTGCGATGGAAGTCTGGTTGAGCAGCGAGACTGGTGAGGCCGTGAAACTTGACGGTCTGGTGCCGGGAGAGGGGTCAGAAGTTGATGCTCTATACGAGATGATGGAAGGCGACATCAAGCTCACCTCTTTTGGCTCATTGCAAATTGCGGGTATGAACTATGCCAACATGCAGATCGACGAAGCCGACCCAACTTCCGTTGTTTTGCCAGATGTGCTCACGATTCAAACGGGCATTGGCCAGACGATTGCGGC
>JBIPMO010000382.1:0-2685 GCA_044369085.1 Phycisphaerales bacterium | reverse complement strand
CTGTTCCCAGGCATCCTTGGCATCGCCAGCGACGGAGGCCATGGTCATGAAGCCATCGGAGGGCTTGATGGTTCCCATGGTGGCCTCGCCGAGCTGGAAGAAGTAATCGGGGTTCTTCTTGTCGAGATTGGTGGCATCGGTGATGTGCTTGAAGAAGGCATCGGCGTGCGGACGGCGGGCGGCTTCTTCGGTGGCGGCGTTGCGGCGGGCTCGCTCGATGAGGGCGAGGGCGTAGTGCCAGCGGGCGTTCTTGGGTTCTGCGGTGCTCGCCTGCTTGATGATGGACTCGATGGCTTCGAGCTCGGGGCCCGCGGGGTCTGGGGTGTCGTTCTCGGCGAGCCGAGCGAGGGCGGAATCGGGGGTGAATGTGAAGACCGGGGCGGCGGGAGTTTCGGCCGCGGCCGGGGGCGTGGGTGGGGCGGCGGGTGGTGTTGGATCGGTGGCGAGGGCCGGTACTGTGAGAGCGAGCGCGGCGGTGAAGGCCAGCGCGCGGACATGGCGGAACCCCACGACGGTCGAATCTGATTGGTGCATGTTCGGCGGCTCCTCGGCGGGCACGCGGGCCCGGCGAGGGATAGTACGGAGAAGGTCGGCGAGCGTTTCAGAAAGCGATGTTGTCCCACGGGCCGGCGCCGACCGGGGTGGTCTGGATGGTGCCGACCTTGTTGCCCGGGACGATGTCGAAGGGGGTCGCGCCGTCGTTGACGATGTTGCGGGTGATGATGTTGTTGGTGGAGACAGCGCGGATGCCGACGGGGCAGGAGGTGATGATGTTCGAGTCGATGGTTGATCGGGCGCCGATGTTGTTGATGGACCGGATGGCGCTCGGGCAGTTGGTGACCTTGTTGCCGGTGATGTGGTCCTTCTGGACGTAGCGGATGCCTTCGGAGACGGCGAAGGTGACGGAGCAGTTCTCGATGCGTGCGAAGCCGTTGGACTCGATGCCGATGTAGGCGCCGACGGTGGAGCAGTTGCGTGCGATGCCTCCGGTACCGAGGGCGATGCCGACGGTGGAGTTGCTGGCGCTGCTGGTTCTGGTGGAGCACCGCTCGACGATGCCGTTGCCGAACAAGGCGATGCCTGTGCCGCACTCGATGGTGACGCAGTCGGAGATGACCGAGTTGAAGACTGCGCTGATTCCGAGGCTGGTGCCCTCGACGGTGCAGTCATTGATGACGCAGTTGTCGCCCGCGGTGATGCCGACCTCGCCGGTTCCTTTGACGCGGATGTTGCGGAAGACGGAGTTGTCGACTTCGGACTGTTCGAGGCTGCCGGCGATGTTATCAATGATGGTGAGGTCTTCGAAGAGGCAGTGGCGCATGTGCCCGCCGACGTTGAGGGAGGCGTATCCCCAGTCGCGGATGGTTCCGTTGCGGATGGTGAAGTTGGTGCGCTGACCGATGGCGACGATGCCGACTTCGGAGAGGTTGCCAGGCCCGCGGAGGGCGAAGCCGTTGAGATCGATGACGACATCGTCGGCTTCGACGGCGATGCCGCGCCTGTTGGGGGTGCCGATGATGTCGGCGGTGAGGTAGTAGGAGCCAGGCTCGGTGATTTGGACGGTGTACTGGGCGTCGCCTGGGATGTTGTTGAGGATGCGGCGTGGTTCGACTTGCGTGAGGGTCTTGTGGGTTGGGCCGACGGGGCCCGGGGGCGGGGCGAGGTCGCCCGCGGGCGCGGTGAGAGCAGGCGCGATCGCGAGGATGGCGGCGAGGAAGGGGCGCGGGATGTGCATGGGAACCTCCGGGACCCCCGCCGTGCGGGACAGGGGCCTGTTGCTCTTCAGTGCGATGAATGTCGCCACGCCCGCAGCGGATTTCGAGAATCTTCGGCGGGCAGGCTCAAGGGCTGGTTGGGGCGGGTGGGTATGCTGAGCGGATGCCCAACCCGGACGATGAAGCGGCGGCGGAGGGTGGGGCACTGGAGCATGCGCAGGGTGTTCTGACGGGGCTGGTCGAGGGGGACCTGCGGTTTGATGAGCACGGGATGCGGCTGAAGTTCGTGCATGATCCGGCGAGCGGGCGGCTGGTGGCGTCGGTGCCGGTGGCGGTTTTCAGCGCGGCGGAGCATGTGCTGTTTCTGCCCGAGGAGACGGAGGATGCGCTGCAACTGCTGATCTCGCCCGAGGAAGTCGGGGAGAGCGCGGTGACGGACCGCTGGATGGCGTACCACGGGGATCCGGAGCATGTGCGGTGGGCCTCGTTCTGGATCGATGGGGCGCGGCATGGCCCGTGGGTGTTCGATGGTGAGGCGCTGGCGATGGCGAACGCGCTCGCGAAGGAGGAATCGGGGCTTTGCAGGGCTGCGAACGCGGAGCGGGCGAAGCTCGCGGCGGCGTGCGAGCGTGTGGCGGGGGTTGCGGTTCCGGATGCGGTGTGCGTGGGGGTTGATCCGCGCGGGCTGCATGTGCGGGCGCGCTTCGGGGTGGTGCGGGTTCGATTCTCGGAAGATGGTGAGGCGGTGAGCGATGCGGCGGCGGCTCTGGGGCGGCTGCTGGGGTAGCGGGCTGGTGTTGTTGGTCGGGAAGAGGGTTGCATGGCTGAGACGATGAGCGGGCTTCGTGATGCGCATGTTCACCTTGCCGAGCATGGTGAGGAGCTGGCGTGCGTGAACCTTGCTTCGTGCCTGTCGAAAGAGGAGTGTCTGGAGCGTGTCGCTGCGGCAGCGCGCGAGCGGGACCCGGCT
>JBIPMO010000383.1:0-2685 GCA_044369085.1 Phycisphaerales bacterium | reverse complement strand
CAACGCCGGGCAGATCGATCAATCAACCGTGGGTCTGATCGGGCACGTGGCCCGCAACTCATCGGTCGGGCCGCTGCTGGCGGGCGGGGTGGAGCGTGTCGGCGAATCGATGTATCCGCCGCCGCGTGCCGCCGTGCGCGGGCTGCTGGTCCGCGCTCGCGCTGCGGCTCTGCCCGATGCGCAGGCGACGGTGATCCTGCGCGAGCACCTGGCAGCGCAGCCCGGGGATGGCGAGGCCCTTCGCGAGCTGATGCAGCGCAGCGGGGCGAGCGATGCCCGTTCGCGGATCGATGAGGTGCTGGCGCTGATCGAACTCGCGCCGATCTACGAGTCCCGATTCGCCCAGGCCCTGGTCGCTTCGCAGGGCGATTCGGAGGCGGTCCTCGCTGCGCTCAGCGGGCACCCGAAGGCATCGACGAACGCCGGTCGGCTGCTCGCGGCAAGGCTGCACACGCTGCGAGGCGAGCTTGAAGCCGCGGATGTCGGGCTCGCATCGCTGTGCGCTGAGCAGCCGAGCTACGCCCCCGCCGCCGTGGCGCGGACCATCGGGCTGATCCGCCTGGGCCGCGCGGGCGAGGCTTCGGACCTGCTCAAGACCATCGATGAGGGGGCAGACAGCGGCCTCCGCGTCGCCAAGACGCTCGCTCTCGCGGAACTCGGAGACCCCGAGGCCGCCCTGGCGATGCTCGCCCCGCTGCTCGAACCATCGGCGCCGAACTCGCCGGGCCGTGTCGAGCACTTGCTGCTGGGGGCGCGACTGAACGCACAACTCGGCAAGCTTCCGAACGCCGAGCGGCTTCTGCTGTCGGTGCTTGAGCTTGACCCGGCGCGGGATGAGGCGTTCGCCGACTTGGTCCGGCTCTACAACCGCGGCAGCCCGCTCGCGAGCGATGAAAAACTCGTCGACCTGATCCGCCGCGTGCGTGATGCGGACCCGTCGAGCCCGACGCTGCGCTGGCTCAGAGCGCAGGAGTCGATCCAGCGCCGTCAGTACGACCTGGCCAAGCGTGATCTGCTCGACCTGGCCGAGGAATACCCCGACCGGCCCGGGGTCGTGGAGCAGCTTGTTCGAGTGTGGGCCGCGCTGGGGGACAGCGCCGGGCTTGAGAAGTGGCTCCGCGACAAGGCCGAGCGGAACCCCGACAACTCGGTGTTCACCTCGCAGCTCGGCGGGCTGCTCGACTCGCAGAAGCGGACCACCGAGGCAGTGTCGCTGCTGGAGTCGCGTCTGGCAGCGCGTCCGGGTGATGAACTGATCTCGCGGACGCTCGAAGAGGTTCTGCGCCGCAACCCCGACACGCGCCGCCGAGCCGATGAGCTCGCGGCGGCCCGGATCGCGCGGGGCCCGCAGACGCCCGACTCGCAGGCCGAAATGGCGGAACTGGCGCTCAACCGCGGCGCGGCCGGGGAAGCGATGGAGATCATCGGGCGGCTGCTCGACTCGCCGCGCAAGCCATCGCCCACGCTGTCGCAGCGGACTTCAAGAATCGCGAGCGATATCGCGCAGCGGGCGCTCTCGGGGACCGGCAACATCGATCGGGCGGCGGCGCTCCAGCTTCTACGCCGGGCCAACGCGGCGGCACCGGGGGCATCGGTCGAGTCCCGGCAGACCGAGCTGCGCCTGATGGTGCGGATGCGCCAGACCACCACGGCGATCATCGATTCGATCGAGGCGGCCTCGAAGCAGAACGAAGCGATTCGGCTGCCGCTCTACGTCGCCGCGATCGATGAGATGTTCACGCCGGAGGCGAAGGGCAAGCCCGACAACGCCCGCGATCTCGAAGGCTTCGAGCTGCTGGAGCGCGGGTGCGCGACCATCCGCCCCGCGCCGACCGAACTGCAGGCCTTCTGGGTTCTCCGGACGTTGGATACCGATCGCGGTGCGAACAGCGAGGGGCTGGCCAAGGCGGTGTCGAGCATCCGCCAGGCCAACAACCTGGATGAGGTGCTCGCCGCGATCGCCAAGCCCGTGGGCCAGCCGGCGCTCGACGACATCGCGTACGAGCTGGGGCTCAGGCTGCATCAGGAGCAGTACGGCGAGCTGGTCGAGTGGCTCTATCGCAACGCCATCCGCCTGAACCCGCGCAACATCTGGGCGAACAACAACCTGGGCTACCGGCTGCTCACCGATGATCGCGAGATCGACGAGGCCGCCGCCATGATCGAGATCGCCTACGAGGGCCTCAAGGGCGAGCCCAACGCGGGGGAGCGCGCGAGCGTGACCGATTCGCTGGGCTGGGCACGCTACAAGCAAGGCATCATCCTGGATGAGAAGGATGCCGATGGCAACGTCGTGCGCGAGGGGGCGGTGACGCTCCTGTCACGAGGGTTCGACCTGGTGAAGGCCGAGCCGCGCAACGCCGACGCGGTGGCGATCATCGCCGACCATCTGGCCGATGCGTACTGGGTGGCGGGCGACCGCGAGCGCGCGGTCCAGACGTGGGTGGAAGCCAAAGCACGCGGCCGCGCCGCCGTCGACAAGACACGCGGGCAGTTCGATAACCAGAACCAGTCCACGATCGACGAGGTCGCCCAGGTCGTTGAGAAGGTCTCGGCCAAGCTGGACGCGGTGAACGCGGGCCGCCCGCCCGAGGTGTGCAAGGTGCACCATCCGCCAAACGTCCCGGCGGCGGCGGGCGAGGCGCCGATCGCGCCGCCGCCCGCACCGGCCGTTGCTCAGCCCGC
>JBIPMO010000381.1:0-2688 GCA_044369085.1 Phycisphaerales bacterium | reverse complement strand
GGCACGGGTTGGGGTCATTGCCGCCCGCGAAGCCCAGAGGCCGAACCCCCTACCCCGCCCGCGAACCGCCTCAGCCCCAAGGCCCGCGCACCTGGCCCACGATGCGTTCGACCAGCGGCGCTGAGGCTCGGTCGTGAGCGACGCCCGCATCGACCGCAGCGCTCAGCAGGTCCTCGTACCGCACCGAGTGCGCAAAGCGCGGATCGGCCCCGAGCTGCCAGAGCACGATCGCCGAGTCGAGCTTGTCACCGATCAGGCCGGGCTGACCATCCAGCAGCAGCGCGATCGACCTGTCCTGCATCTCGTGCAGCGAGTGCAGCGCGATCAGTGCGGCGTGCTCGACCTGGCCCTGCAGCGTGGAAGACCCGGACCGATCGACACCGAACTCGGCCTCGCTGAACCGCGATGCGTGGCTCGCGGGATCGGACGAGCCGCTCGGCCGCGCCTGGTCCGCGGAACGCTCCCCGGATCGGCCATGGCCCGCCGCCCGCGCGACCGACCCCGCGCCGCGGCCATCCCCCTCATCCAATCGTGCCCACGCCCGCGGCAGTGAGCGCACCTGATCCGCGAGCGAGAGCAGAGCCGCCACCGCGATCGCCGTCGAACCCGCGGGCCCGAACGACCCATCCTCGTGCTGCATCTCAACAAGCATCCGGGCGAGCATCGCCGAGAGCGGTGTCGGCTTGTATGTCAGTTGAACAACCCGCTGCAACGCGAACCCCACCGCCGCCGCGGGCAGCGCCTCGGGATCGGACAGGCGGAGCCTGATCGCCAGCGGAAGCGGCCGACCGTTGCGGACCACCTCATCCAGCAGGCGGTCAAACTCACGGGCCTCGGCCAGACGCGCAATGCGGGGAAGACTGATCATGATGGCTGCCTTTCAGTTCGGGGATTACGATGAAGTTCGGGGATCCGCAGCTGATCGGATTCCGTTCACTTGGATTATGTACGGTCATCGGCACGAAGTCAAGCGTGACTTCAGGATTTTGTTTGGAGAACATCAACCGAGCGATTGATGGATTTCAAACCGCAGGTTAGGGCTGGGTTTGCATCCGGGGCAGCGCGAGGGTACAAGCCGGGAAATCCCAACAACCCGATACGGGTAGACATCCGGGCCGACCGCAGGCCACCGACCGAGGGTCCGGGGATCCGCGCCACCAGGAGACGACGCCATGCACGACCAGGGCCATCCGCAGAACCCCTACGAGTTTGGGGCCGAAACCAAGCCTCAGGCTAACACGCTGGGGCTCGTCGGCTTCATCCTCGCGTTCTGCCTGAGCCCGATCGGGCTGATCGTCTCATTGATCGCTCTGGCCAAGCAGCCGCGTGGCTTTGCGATTGGCGGGGTGGCGGTCGGGCTGCTCGGGACCGTGCTCTGGGTCGCTGCCGGGATGATGGGGCTCACGGCCTACAAGTTCGGCAAGCCCATGTTCGAGACGATGGCCGACCTGACCATCATCCGCCCGGCACTGGACACCTACGCTCGGCAGAACAGCGGCGCTGCCGCCCCTGACCTGGCGACGGCGGGCATCTCCGGCGCGGCGCTCACCGATGCCTGGGGCAGCCCGTACGACTACTCCCCGGGAACGGATGGCAAGTCGTGGACGCTCACGATCCTGGGCCCGGACATGGCCAAGGGCACGAGCGATGACGCCGTCATCGCCTCAACCATGACCGACCGCGACCTGCAGAAGGCGCTTGAACCGATGATGGAGGCGGCGGTCCGCACCCAGATCGGCGCGGGCACCAACGCGACGATCTCAAAGCCGATCGACCCCGCCACGCCCGAAACTCAGCCAACCGACCCCAAGCCCGTCGAACCCGCGACCACCCCGGCCGGTGGCGCTCCTGGTGGAACCGGCGGCGGCGGTTCCTAACAACATGTCGGAGTTGCTCAGCCCACGGTTTACGAGATGACGTGCCGCGACCCGCGGGGCCTCGCTCCCGAGCCACTCCCGGCAGGTGTCACCATGAACGACCAGTACAAGTCCTCGGAAACCAACGGCCTCGGCATCGCCGGGTTCGTTCTCTCGCTCGTCGGCCTGTGCAGCGGGGGCATCCTCTCGCCCATCGGGCTGATCATCTCGCTGGTCGCGCTCGGAAAGCGCCCCAAGGGGCTCGCGATCGCGGGCGTGGTGCTGGGAGCCGTTGGGTCGTGCGGCATCATCCTCGGGATCATTCTGCTGCCGCTCGTCGTCTTCGCCTTCGCGGGCTTGCTCGTCGCCGCCGGCGCGACCGGCCTCGCCGCCGCGGTCGGGGGCGCTGCCGGGCCGAACATCGAGGCCCAGCTCGACACCGCATTCCTGTTCGCCAACATCGAGCAGTACCACTCGCAGCACAACGAGTACCCGATGACCCTCGAGGAAGGGCTGCAGAAGCTCTCCGCGGGGTCGCCGCTGCGGGCTGACCACTGGAACAACCCGTACCTCTACATCGTCGCGCCCGACCGGTCGAAATACTGGCTCTTCTCCGCTGGACCCGACGGGATCGCCGGCAGCGCCGACGACATCATGAGCGAGGCCACCAGAGAGAAGTTCGGCGAGCCGCCGACCTCCGCGCCCACGACCCCCGAACTGCCGGGGCCGAGCGACCCCCCGCCCCCGGCCGATGGATCGCCCGCAGCGCCGGACCAGCCCGCCGCGCCCGCGGGCGGCTGAGTGAGAAACGAACCGGAATCGTCGGTCGTGG
>JBIPMO010000380.1:0-2689 GCA_044369085.1 Phycisphaerales bacterium | reverse complement strand
ATGTCCAGCACCGCCCCGACCTCTCCGCCCGGCGTATCAAGGTCGACAACGATGCAGTCGGCCCCGCCCGAGATCGCGGCGTTCAATCGGCGCTGAAAGCTCTTGGCCGTCACCGCGTTGATCTCGCCTTCGATCGTGATCGCCGCGATACGCTGGGCCGCGCGAGAAGCGGGGATCGGCGCCAGGACCGCGCCGCTCGCGATTGGGCTGGCGCTGGGTGCCTCAACCGCTCGGGCATCGGACAAGCTGAGCAGCCCGAGCATCATCAGGCTTGCGGCCGCCATCCATCGACGCCATCTCCGCGCACGCCCGCGAACGAGCCCATGGCGAACTTGTGATTCAGCGCTTTGGCTTGGTCCCGGCATCTGGGTCTGGCTCCGCATGCTGAACAGATTCCTATCGGCCCGCCTCAGAGCCGCCCTTATTCTAGGACGCCATGAGCCCACTCTTTCCCACCATTCTCGTCGTCGCCCTGGGCGGATCCATCGGAGCGGTCGCCCGGTTTGGCATCTATCACGCGGTTCATGGCCAGGGCAGGCTCCACGACCCGTGGACGACGATGGCGGTGAACCTGATCGGCTGCCTGCTGCTCGGGGTCATCCTGGGCTGGTCCGCGGCCAAAGGGGGCATGGATGATCGCTGGCGAGCGTTCCTTACTGTTGGCATCCTCGGGGCGTTCACTACTTTCAGCACCTACGCGGGCGATGTGCTTCGGCTGATCCAGGAGCGCAAGCCCGTGGAGGCTGGGGCGTATCTCGTCCTGTCGGCGGCTCTGGGGCTGGCGCTGTGCGCGGTCGGGGCCTGGGCGACGCAGCGCCTGGTGGCGTGATCGTTGGAAAAGCACAAAGCAGCGGCTGTCAGGCCGCGGCTTGTGCCCGCGTGAAAGGAGAGTGCTTGAACGGCGATCGCTCGCCGGTTGATTACTTGGCGCGACCCTTGCGACGGGGGGCAAGGAGAAGGAACCCCGCGCCCGCGAGAGCCATCGGGCCCGGAGCCGGGACCGGGATCGAGGTCAGCGTGGCGGTGAAGTCGTTGTAGTCCCAGTCGGTCCTGGAGGGGTCCTTGATGTCCTCGACGAAGAGCACGGTGTCCAGAGCCGGCCCGCGGGAAGCGGGGCCTTCGAGGCCGAAGTAGATCCGATCCGCGGCGATGTCGGTCCGGCTGGTGGTGCCGGTGGGGACCGAAGAGACACCGCTGGTCACGATGTACGCGAAGTGGAGCTTGTCGCCCGCGTTGAACGAGCCCAGGCTCAGCGAAGAACCGAGCGTCGACGAGTGATTCGAGAACAGGAACTGGCCGAGCGACCGACCATCGGTGCTGCTGGTGTAGGCGATCCCGCCCTCGTTCTCGACGCCGAGGAAGTAGAGCGACCCGGTCGCCCCCGCATCCTGCGAACGGAAGGAGATGCTCACCTCGCCGGTCTGGGGCACGCTGTAGAGCCCGCCCGTCACCATGGCGGCGGAGGCGGAAGCGCCGGCGGCGGCAACGATCAAAGCACCAAATATCATCACGTTCATCTTCTTGGACATGTTCTCTCTCCTATGGTTCTCTGTGCTGTGCTTGACGGAGCGTTCGCGGGGCCCGAGGCCCGGCGTTCGGCCGACAACCACACCATGCCTCACGTTCGCCACGGCGGCGAGGCGAACGGTTCACATGCGGCTGAGATCGGTTGGGTCTGTGAGGGGGCGAGCCGATCGCATCGCCGGGATGCGGCTATTCACGGACGCGGGCGCGTTACGTGGACGCGGCGAGATCGCGGCTTATTGGAACAACCGGCATCCGGTAACGATCACGCGCGCGTGGAAGCGCTCAGCGCCGCCAGCGGATCCGGTCGCGATGCTGCCGGGGCGCTCCAGCGCCGTTCGAGCATCACGATCACCTCATCGATGGTGGTGCAGACATCGAAGATCTCGCGCGTCCCCGGCTTGCAGAAACCGCCGCGCGTCAGGTGGTCGAACATCGCGAGCAGCGGGTCGAAGAAGCCCCCGCCGTGGAGCGGGTCGGTCATGTTGAGCATGACGATGGGCTTGTCGTGCTCGCCCAGCAGGCGGCCGACGAAGACCTCGAAGAACTCTTCGAGTGTCCCCGGCCCGCCGGGGAGGACCACCAGCGCCTCGCCCTGCGATTCGAGCATCGCCTTCCGCTGCCGCATGGTTGGAAAGACGTGGTTCTCGGGGTTGTCGTGGTCCATCAGTTCGGCATCACGCAGCCGCTCGGTGATGACACCGATGACCCGCCCGCCCGCCGCCCGGCAGGACCTCGATGCGTGGCCCATCAGCCCCACCTGCCCGGCGCCGTAGACCAGCGTCCACCCGCGCCGACCGATCGCGTGCCCGAATGCCTTTGCCGCTTCGTTGTAGTCGTTGTGCAGCGAGTTGCTCGAGGAGCAGTAGAGCGTGACGGTGCGGGGCTGGTGCATGCGTTGATTCTACGATCTCACCACAGAGGCTCAGAGACACAGAGAGGGGAGTGATGTGTGGCCCGCGATCGAATGGCGCGTCCGGTGCGGATGTACGCCAAACAACACCAACCCTCAGCGCCTCCGTGCCTCTGTGGTTACTCCCCGGGCACGCCGATGTCCTCGTTCCACAGGTCGGGCTGATCGCGGATGAACCGCTCCATCAGCGCGATGCAGCGCGGATCCTGCACAACGATCACCGACACGCCTCGCTGCGAGAGCAGGTCCTCT
>JBIPMO010000379.1:0-2692 GCA_044369085.1 Phycisphaerales bacterium | reverse complement strand
ACAAGCGGTTCTAGGGCCACGGCGGCGGGCCGAAACGGCTTGCTGGCGGCGAGCCGGAATGAGCGTGTAGAACCGCCGCTCGGAAATCCGAAAGACCTAGGGAAGGAGCCCTCATGCCCCCCAACACCCCCCAACCCGAGAAGACCATCTGGGCCGGCACCTCCAGCCAGTGGACGAACATCGGTCCGTTCCTGCTGTGCGTGCTGATCATCCCGATCCCATACGCGATCTACCGCTGGCTGTCGGTGAGGTGCACGAAGTTCACGCTGACCAACCAGCGCTTCCGCATCGAGCGCGGCATCCTGAGCAAGCGCTTCGATGAGATGGAGCTGTACCGCGTCAAGGACATCACGATGTCCCAGCCCTTCATCCAGCGACTGGTCGGGCTGGGGACGATCACGATGATGACGAGCGACGCCACCACGCCGACCGTCGCCCTGCCCGCCATCGCCGAACCACGGCAGGTGCTGGACCTGGTCCGCGGCGAGGTCGAGCGCGTCCGCCGCGAGCGGAACGTCCGCGAGCTCGATGTCTACGATGACGACCGGGCGGCGCTCGGCTGAGCGCCGCTGACTCCGCGCCCGTCCCGCGCCGTACACTGCCCGCATGTCCCGCGGCGTTTCTCTCGCCAACAAGTGCCAGCTTCTGTTCGGCGGCGCGGTCCTCGCGATCGTGGCCGCGGCGATGGTCGGGCCCTGGTTCCGTCTGCCCGCCATCGTGGATGAGGCACAGATGGAGACCTCGCGGCAGATCGCCGAACTCTGGGCGGTCTCTCCGCTGATCGACCCCGAGACCGCGGCGCGGTTCCGAGCGGGGCTGCGGGCCTCCGAGGCGGCCGAGCAGCAGCGCCAGAGCCTGGACATCCGCTGGTGGACGATGCCCGAGTGGGACGAGGCCGCCTTCGCCGATGGCTTCCTGGGCAAGGCCCGGGCGCGCATCGCCGCCGCCGTGGCCAAGGGCCCGCCGCGCAGCGCCGAGCACACCGAGGCCGAGTGGAACGGGCGCGAGCGCGTCTACCGCTACGCGCGGCTCGTTCGCGGCAGCGATGGCGGCCCGCAGGGGGTGGTGGTGGTCGAACGTCTTTCCAAGACGGTCGCGGCCCAACTGACGCTCAACCGGATCTTCCTGATCGCGGGGGGCGCCGCGGCCGCATCGCTGGCGATGCTCGTCTTCTACGTCATCACCACCAAGATCATCCTGCGCCCGGTGCGCGTGCTGCGCGACACCGCCGAGCGCGTGTCGCAGGGGGACCTTTCGGTCCGATCGGACCTCGCGACGGGCGATGAGTTCGAGCAGCTCGCCGACACCTTCAACGCCATGCTCACCAGCATCGAGACGCAGCAGCAGCAGCTCCGCGGCATCAACAAAAGCCTGGATCTCCGCGTCAGCGAGCTCGCCGAGCGCAACACCGCTCTGTACGACGCGGCGCGGCTCAAGGGCGAGTTTCTCGCGAGCGTCAGCCACGAGCTTCGCACCCCGCTGAACTCGATCATCGGCTTTGCAGAGATCCTGCAGGACACCCTGCCGCGCGACACGGAAGCCGCTGGCGCGCCCCTCGCAACTTCCGACCCCGCGGCCCAGAAGCGCAAGCGCTACCTCGACAACATCGTCGGCGCTGGGCGCAGCCTGCTGGAGATGATCAACGAGATCCTGGCCATGGCCAAGATCGAGGCGGGCAGCATCGAGGTCCGCGTCGAAGAGGTGAACCCCGCCGAGACCTGCGAGGCCCTGGTCTCGCTCATCCGCCCGCTCGCCGATCGCAAGAGCCTGCGGCTGTCGCTGCAGATGCCGCGCACCGGCGGCGGGGTCACCGGCGACGGCGCTCAGGCCGATCTGCCCCGCATCTCGACGGACCCGCAGAAGTTCCAGCAGATCGTCTTCAACTTCCTTTCCAACGCCGTCAAGTTCACCCCCGATGGCGGCGAGGTGGTGCTGCGAGCCGAGCGCATGCCCGGTGCCGATGGCGTGTCGCGCGTCCGCGTCAGCGTGCTCGACACTGGGCCGGGCATCCCCGCCGATCAGCACGCCTACATCTTCGAGAAGTTCAGCCAGCTCGACAGCGGGCACACGCGCAAGCACCAGGGCACCGGGCTGGGGCTCGCGATCGCCAAGCAGTTTGCCGAACTGATCCAGGGCGAGATCCAACTGGTGAGCGAGCCCGGCCGCGGATCGATGTTCAGCCTGATCGTCCCGCCGAAGATCGATGAGTCACGGGCCCGCGACACCAAGCGGGCCCTCATGGAGCGAGCGGCGCTCGCCCGCCGGCCGCAGCCACCGCGCGTGAACGTGGGGTAGGCCGTCAGCACTTCCGTGACCATGCACAGGTGCCCACTTCGGGGCACCTGCGGCATAAGAACTTGACCTGTTTATCACTCAAACACGTGGCCGCGAAGTGGAAGTCGGGCGATGGGCATCCAACAATGGATGTGGAGCAGATTCCGCAACGCCCCGCGGCTGCGGGGCCCGGAACCGACCCCAACGGACCGATGTTCGAGGCTGCGGTCACACGCCCTCGGCAGCCTCGGGGTACTTGACGACCCAACGGGCGACTGCACGGAGGAACATCCATGTTTACCGCCACCAACTTAGTGCGCGCCGCGATCGTTGCATCGACCATGATCAGCGCCTCGGCGGGCGCGCAGGTGCTGCTTGACGAACACTTCGGCGACTCCGCGGGCATCGCGAGCTGGAC
>JBIPMO010000377.1:0-2696 GCA_044369085.1 Phycisphaerales bacterium | reverse complement strand
CTACTACGACATGGCTCTGAAGGCATGGAACACCGATCGCGCGGCGCAGCGGCTGTCCGATCTTTCCTCGCAGGCCGCGAGCGGCAAGTACGGGCCGCTCGCCCAGTTGCTCGGGCCATCCTGGGCCAACATCTGCGAGGCAGAGGCCCGCGGCGTCGCCTCCATCAAAAACATCCGGTCCATCCTGGGACAATGATCCCAACGGCCGCCCGGGCCGAACACCTCCGCGGCCCGGGCGGGCCCCAAGGAACACGAGTGCACGACCAGACCGATCAAGTTCTGCTCAGGGCGATGCGTCGCGGCGACGAAGCCGCGGCGCGTGCCCTTTTGTCCAGGATCGGTCCGGGCCTCACCGTCTTTGCTCGCGGCCTGCTCCGAGATGAGGCCCTCGCGGAGGACGCTCTTCAGAACGCCATGTGCAAGGTCATGCGGTGCTCGACAAGGGAGATCGAGGCCGTCGAGTCGCCCCGAGCCTGGCTCGCGAAGATCGTCCGCCGGGAAGCTCTCACCATGATCCGCGCCAACCGTCGAGCCCACGAGCGCAACATCCGCCGCGCCACATCGGCCGCCGCCGCCAGCCTTCGCGATCCGCACCCCGCCGACGCCTTCGATGATGGCAACCTCTCCGCCGCCGTTGCACTCCTGCCGCGCCGCCTCGGCGAGATCATCATCCTCAAGCACGTCGCCGCCCTCACGTTCGATCAGATCGCCATCGCCCTGAACCTGAACCGCAACACCGCCGCGTCCCGCTACCGCGATGCCGTCGCCATGCTCAAGAAGCACCTCACATCCACTCAGACCCGCGGCGGCGGGCGCGAGGAGAACGCCAATGTCCGATGAACTGCTCGACAAACTCGACGCCTGGGGGCGGAGCGAGGCATCCTCGACCCGCGCCGGCGCTGATGAACTGCCGATGGTCCGGCTGATGGGGGAGGTGCGCCGCGTGCGCCGGGTGCGCGCGGCGTTGAAGGCGGGGGCCGCACTGCTCGTGCTCGCGATCATCGCCGGGCTGCTCTTCGCGGCCCTGCGCAGCGCGCCCCCGCCGCGGAAGGCCCCCGTGCAAGAGCCCACGTTGCGTGCCATCGACCGCTAGCATCCGCCCATGTCCACGATTGATTTCTCGCGCTTCGCCGCCCTGACCTTCGACTGCTACGGCACCCTGATCGACTGGGAAGCGGGCATCCTCGCCGCGCTCGACCCATTGCTTGCCGGGCTCTCGCCCCGCCCGTCGCGCGATGCGCTGATCGCCGCCTACGCCCGGCACGAGCGCGAGGCGGAAGCGGGCCCGTACCGCCCGTACCGCGAAGTGCTCGCCATCGTGCTCACCGGCCTTGCTCGCGAGTTCGGGTTTCCCATCCGGGCGGATCAGGCATGGTCGCTCGCCGATTCACTCCCGAGTTGGCCCGCGTTCGCTGAAACTCCCGCCGCTCTCGCAAGGCTCAAGTCTCGCTACCGGCTCGCGATCCTGAGCAACATCGATAATGACCTGTTCGATGCTCCGAGCGGGTCGCGCGTGCGGCTGGGTGTGCCGATCGATGTGCTCGTGACTGCCCAGGAAGTTCGCTCCTACAAGCCGGGTCGAGCCCACTTCGATGAGGGCCGCCGCCGCCTTGACCTTTCGCCCGACCGCGTCCTTCACATCGCCGAGAGCCGTTTCCACGATGTCACCCCGGCCAGTGCCTTGGGCTTCGCCACCGTCTGGGTGAATCGCCGGGGTGGGAAGCCGAGCGCCAGCGGTGAGGCCGGCGCTCGGGCTGATTTCGAAGTCCCGGACCTGAGCACGCTCGTCGCCTTGATGGGGCTCTAGAGCCTCAGGAGATCGAAGCACTCGAGGCCGTGGCCGCTGCCGCCATCGCCGCCGCGTTGGCTGCCTGCATCATCTGCATTTGCGCTGCTATCGTGGCCTGCGACTGCATTCCCGGCTCTGAGACGGGGCTCGCCAGCACCATGTACGAGTACCCGCCAGCTCCGGTGGGCGTCTCGGTCTCCCAGCGGATCTCGCCCGTGAACCGATCCAGGCAGTAGAGATGCGATCCTCTCGCCACGAAAAGCACATCGTCCACGGGCATGATCATCGAGATCGAGGCCCCAAAGAAGTGGAACGGCAGCTTCAACACCCACACCGTGTGGCCCCGCTCCGCATCGATCCCGCAGACCGTCCGAGCCGCCGCCGCGTAAAGCAGGTCCTTGGTTGCTTGCATGGTGCGCCTCCTCAAACTGCGGGCCGTCTTTTCGGCGCCAGCCTTCGTTGAGCCGCCCGCCAGAAGTATCAAATTCATCCGCCACCCAGGCAAGCCGCGATCCGTGTTTCCGGTGCGATCGGGCGGCCTCCAAAGCCGCCATTTCGCTGCCTGATCGCGGGGCTTTGCACTTTCAGCATTTGGCCCTACGCTGAAGCCATGCCCCTGACGCGCGAACAACTCGCCCAGCGTGCCGCCCGCGAACTCCGCGACGGCTTCATCGTCAACCTCGGCATCGGCATCCCCACCCTCGTTGCCAACTACATCCCCAAGGGCATGGAAGTCTGGCTGCAATCCGAGAACGGGCTGCTCGGCATGGGGCCATTCCCAGCCGCCGATGCCGTCGACCCCGACCTCATCAACGCGGGCAAGCAGACCGTCACCGCCCTCCCCGGTGCATCCTTCTTCTCCTCGCCCACCTCCTTCGCCATGATCCGCGGCGGGCACATCGACCTG
>JBIPMO010000376.1:0-2699 GCA_044369085.1 Phycisphaerales bacterium | reverse complement strand
CAACATGCAGTTCCTCGTGTTCCTGTGCGCGGTGATCCGCGCGGTCGACCTGCACGCGGACATCATCCGCGCCTCGGTCGCGCACGCCGCGAACGATCACCGCCTGGGCGCCAACGAGGCCCCGCCCGCGATCATCAGCATCTTCCTGGGCGACATGCTGCAGGACATCGTCGAGCAGATCGAGAAGGGCGTGCCCAAGAGCACCATGAAGGGCGGCAAGCTCGACCTGGGGTCGCGGACGCTGCCGATGCTGCCCAAGCACACCGGCGACCGCAACCGCACCAGCCCCTTCGCGTTCACGGGCAACAAGTTCGAGTTCCGCGCTGTGGGTTCGAGCCAGTCGATCGCCTGGCCCAACGTGGTGCTGAACACCATCGTGGCCGAGAGCCTGGACATCATCGCGACCGAGCTGGAGAAGGCCGTGGGCAAGACGCCGACGGAGGAGAAGCTCAAGGCCGCCGTGGCGAAGGTGCTGCAGCGGATCGTCAAGGAGCACAAGCGCGTGATCTTCAACGGCGACGGCTACGACGTCGCGTGGCACAAGGAGGCCGAGAAGCGCGGCCTGCCGAACTTCCGCGAGACCGTGGCGGCGCTGCCGGCGCTCAAGAGCAAGAAGGCGGCCGAGCTCTTCAAGAAGTACGGCGTGCTGAGCAAGGTCGAGCTCGAATCGCGCTACCACGTGTACCTCGAGCAGTACATCAAGCAGGTGACGATCGAGGCCCGCACCATGGTGTCGATGTGCCGGACGCTGGTGCTGCCGGCCGCCATCCGCCATCAGACCGAGCTCGCCGAGGCGGTCGCGGCGAGCCAGGCGGCGGACATCGACGTGTCGGCGCTCCGCGATGAGCTCGAAGAGTTCGCCGAGATCGTCGCGAACTTCCGCGACGGGATCGCGGAGGTCGAGCGGGCCCTCGAGCACGACGCGAAGGATCACCACAAGCACGCCGAGGACCTGCGCGACCATGTGCTGATCAAGATGACCGACCTGCGCGGCCTGGCCGATGAGCTCGAACGCCGCGTGGCGGATGACCTCTGGCCGCTGCCGACCTACAGCGAGATGCTGTTCATCAAGTAAGCGAATCGGTCGAGCGGCCCGGGCCGGCCCGGGCTGGGAACCGGAGCAGATCGTGAACCACGAGCGGGGAGGCGCAAGGCGTCTCCCCGCTTTCCTGCGCGGCTGCTACGCTGGAGGAGTCGGCCCTGTAGCTCAGCGGTAGAGCAGGGGACTCATAATCCCTTGGTCGCCGGTTCGAACCCGGCCGGGGCCATTGGCGGGCGGTTTCACCGGGGGAGTACGAGCGGGCTGCCGCTCGGGTGCACGGGGCCCAACGTCGACTGGTCGACTTGAGCGTTGGACAGGTGGATGTAGCATTCAAGTGGCTTGGGTCTGGGGCCGATAGGCTCTGGCGCTGCGCTGGGCTGGCCACTCGGCTGAGCCGGAGACCGCCGGCCCGGCTTCGGATCGGGGGCCACGACTCGTGAGCAGCGCTTGCCTCCGCTCTGGTGCTCAGGCCTGCGTATACTCGGTCCACTGCATGCCCCGCTCGATGACCAACCTGCTCGCCGTTGTGCTGGTGCTGATCCATGCGGTCGGTTTGACGCTGCCCGGGCGCATGCTGTGCATCCCGATGCAAGGGTGCGATGAGCATCCGGCGGCTTTCGAGTCGGCGACCGAATGCTGCGAGTCTGAAGGGCATTCGCACGGCGTGGTCGCCGTGTTTGAGCACGATCATCCGGAGTGCGGGTGCCATGTCCACCTGCCCGCGCCATCAGACCCGGTGGTCTCCAAGCTCGCGCATCATGAGGTTGGCAACCACCAAGGGGCCGAGGCTCCCGCTGAATCGATCTCGGTCACGAGCGCATGGCCGCGTTCGGCAGCGCGATTGTTGCCATCGGTTGGCGCACCGGATCAAGGCCGGTGCGTTCAGTCGCTTGTGATCCGAGCAACCCGGCTCAACGTTTGAAGGTGCGCGGTCGGTACGGCCTCGTTGAGGCCGGATGCTGATGCGGTAGCTCAGGCGGCCAGCCCAGCAAGCCGCGGGGCGCACTTCCGAGTTCATCCAACCCCAAGGACAGAAGTCGCGGCCATGCGCCGCGGCGATGGCTTGTCCCCGGAGCTGACCAGCGATGCAGAGCATTGCGCGAGTTCATCGATTTGCCTTGCTTCCATGCGCCTTCGGGCTACTCGTGCTTGGGGTGAGCCCGGGAGGTTGTTCGTCGGTTCCCCGATCGGATCTCGATGCTGCTCGGGCGATCGCCGATGCATCGGGGCTCGCAGCGCCGGTGGAGTTCCGGCTCGTCGGGCCTGAAGGCGGGCTCATCGACGAACCAGAGTCGGCGGGTTCGACGCTGACGCTCGCCGAGGCGGTGCGCCGGGCGGTGACCACGGACCCCGGGCTGCAGGCCGCGATGGCACGCATCCGCATCGCGATGGCGGATTCGAGTCAGGCCCGGCTGCTGCCCAACCCCGTGCTCAACGTCGTGCTCCGCTGGGGTCCGGGCAAGCCGCAGATCGAGGCATCACTGGCGCAGGACTTCGTGGCGGCGCTGCAGGCTCCTCGGCGTTCCGAAGCCGCCGACAACCGGCTGCGGCAGGTCGCGGCCGACGCGATCACGGCCGCGCTGGACGTGACGAGCGAAGTGCAGCAGCGCTACGCGGCGGCTCAGGCGGCCGCGGCGCTGGCGCCGTTGCTCGGCGA
>JBIPMO010000375.1:0-2701 GCA_044369085.1 Phycisphaerales bacterium | reverse complement strand
CGCTCAGCACAAGCTCGCGACCGCCGAACCGGAACGGCGCCCGGATCCGACCCGCCGCCGGGTCGTTCGCCATCGATGCCTCATCACGGTGCGTCGACTCGACCGCGCAGCCCCCCGTGTCGTGCAAGACCTCGCACCCGCCATCGCTCACATCAAACATGTGCAGGGCAAGCGCCGGCTCGCCGCCACCGATGCTCGCGAACAGCTCGCTCATCAGGATCGGCGAACTCACCCACCCGCGCACCGAACCCGAATCCGGCAGAGCCGCCCCGGAGTGGTACACCGGCAGGTACAGCCGCATCACAACCCCGCGATCCGCGAGGCCATCCGCCACCGAGTCGGCACGCGAGAGAATCGCCCTGCCCGTCTCGGATGCCAGGTCCATCGCCTCCCGGCGGAGCGGAATCGTCGCCGCATCCACGCCGATCACGCCGTCGCAATGGTCCGCCGGGGCGCACAGCATCGCCACGTACCGCGCCGTCCCCTCCGCCGTCGCCACCCGCTCGAACCACGACAGCCGCGCCACGCCGCAGTCCGAAACCTGATCGCTGAGAATCCCGGCGAAGCTCTCCCACTTGGCCTCGTTGATCGATTCGGTCGATTCAACGTACGCCCGCGCGCTGCGCAGCGCCTGCTCCACATCGCGAAACCGCTCCTCGACCACGCGTGCCGCCGATGAGGCACCTTCCTGGAAGCGCTGCGCGTGAATCGTCGTGCTCGCAGCGCGCTCCCGCGACCACGCCGCCCACGTCACCGCTAGGCCGATCGAAAGCGCCGCCAACGCTGACCAACGACGCAGCAACACCAACCGGTGGCCATCGCGCGACAAGTTTGACAGTGCCTGGGTCATCCCCGCGATAGGCTCCACGTCTCCCGGGCTCGCCCGAACAAGGCGTACATCGGTCGCTTCGCACCAGAATTCCGTCCCAAAAAGCGAATACCACCACGCCAACGCCCCCCTCACGGCGAGCCGCAAACAACCACGCAAAAGAAACAGCCCCGCCGGGTCACGGCGGGGCTGCATTCATCCATGATTATCCGGACCTCGGTCCGGACCGTTCACCACCCTCAGGCGGCGCGGCGGCGACGCAGAGCGACCAGACCGCCAACGCCCGCCAGCGCCAGAGCGCCGGGGGTCGGGACGATGTGGAAGTCGCGAGCGTGAACGCCCGAAGCCAGAACCTCGTAGCCGGAGCCGTCGAGGTTGATCTGGGAGATCAGACCGTCATCGGCCTGGCCGTTGCCGTTCAGGTCGTTGAACTGGGAGATCACCAGCTTGTTGGTGTAGGGGTTGAACTCGATCGCCTCGGGCTGGAACAGCGGGAGAACGAGCGACAGGTTGTTGTAGGTGCCGTCCGGGTTCAGCGTGATCTTGTACACGCCGGCGGTGTTGCCGGTGAAGCCGCTGAAGTCGGCGTTGGTGTTCGTGAAGTAGATGTCGTTGGTGCCGGGGATGGCGGTGATGCCGCGAGCCCAGCGGATCGGGTTGACCAGCGCCGCATCAGAGGTGAGGTCCTTGATCAGGGTCACCGTGCTCAGAGCGGGGTTGCTGTAGTTGGGGGTGTAACGCCAGATCGACGAGGGGGCAGCATCGGAGAACCCGGTGCCGACGCCGCCGTTCAGAGCCGTCACGAAGAAGCTGTTCGAGTTCGGATCCTTGGTCATGAACACGCCGGCCTCGTAGTACGGGCGGCTGCCGCTGGTGTTCTCAGCAAAGAACTGCTGAGTCGCCGGGCCCACAACCGACGAACCGTACAGGCCGTCCTGAACCGACTCGCCCGCGAAGAAGCGGAAGGGGTTCTGGACCCACTGCAGCGAGTCGTTGCCCGCATCAAAGTCGACATCCTGGGGGAACTCGGCATCGGTGAAGAAGGACTGCACCGGAGCGCCCGAGAACAGACCGTCAACCGCGTAGATCGCGTTGTTGTTGCGGGTCCCCGAAACGCCCGGAACGATCGTCGTGAACGCATCGTTCCCGAAGTAGTAGCGGCCGTTGTTGTCGGCGGTGATGCCCGAGGGGCGCCACGCAGCGCCGCTCACGCCGAAGCCCGGGCCGGGCAGCGTCAGGAGCTGGGTCAGCGTGTTCGAACCACCGGGGTTTGCGATCGTGCTGATCGAGTTGTTGTTCTGGTTGGTGAACACGATGTCGCCGTTGGAAACCGCCATGGCGGATCCGGCAGCGGCGGCAACGACGAGCGAAGCGAGAATGACGTTCTTCATCTGAAATCTCTCCTTGAGTTCTTCCCTGGGCCAAACCGAAAACCACGGCGTGCGATCCGTGTTCAACCCGGCCCGTCGGGTTTGGAAAAGATACGGTGTTTCGACCCGTCCACCCCACGATGGGGTGAACCTCCTGCGATACATCAAATCTACTCCACGGATGTCATCCGGGGAAGCAAAACTTCAAGTTACCGGGCGAATCTCACCAGATTCACACGGCCAAAAGATGGAAGCACCAGCCGAAATCCTTCATCAGCCGACAACTTTCCACCCACCGGAATGCAAGGCCAGCCACCGGACCAAAACACCGGCGTCCAATAGCCTCCGCACGCCAACCACCCCGGTTTTTGCTTTCTTCCCGCCCCACCTACGAGCAGCCATTTCCCCACCAACCACAAGACATCCGGCCCCAAAGAGCCAGCCTCAAACACCAAATCTCAGCGATCAACCCCCGACCCCGCCCCCGCCCCCGAACCCCGAA
>JBIPMO010000374.1:0-2705 GCA_044369085.1 Phycisphaerales bacterium | reverse complement strand
ACGGCGGCGTCCCATGAAGCGCTTGATGGAGTAGACGGTGTTCTTGGGGTTGGTGACCTGCTGGTGCTTGGCGGGCTGCCCGACGAGCCGCTCGCCCTTGTCGGTGAAGCCGACCACCGATGGCGTGATGCGGTTGCCCGAGGAGTTGATGAGAACCTTGGGTGTGCCACCCTCCATGATGGAGACGACGGAGTTGGTGGTGCCGAGGTCGATGCCGATGATTTTGGACATGGGATTAGTTCCTGTGGCAGGTCGTTGAGACGCCAGAGCGTTTGCAAACGCGGTGCCAATGGTGCGGGGGCGCTCTGAGACGCGAAGCGCTTCCTCAGGCCACAACGCAAGCATGGGGAGGGTCACAAAAGGGCAGGATCAACGTCGGCGGGGGTGGGGGACTGCCGAGATGGCAGGTTGGGGAGTGTGCCGTCATGTTGCCGGAGTCGTCAGAGCACGGGGCAGGGCCGGGGGGCTGGGCAGGAGGCGCGAGCCGCCGCGGCCTGCCCGTCGTCCGAGCCGACGCCACCGCGAGACGCCGGTGAGAAAGAACTGGCGAAGGTTCATTCCTGGGGTAGGTTTCATCAGCGGCATGCCTCATCCGGTATCGGGCTTTGTGTTCCGGTACCGAACTCCCCCCCGCAGCCAGTAGGAAACTCCTCATGCGTTACCAGTTCCTGTCGGTTCTCCTCGCCACGCTCGCCGCTGCGTCGGCCGCCCGCGCTCAGGTCGTTCACGCCCCCTCGTATCCCTTCAACGGCGACTCGGCGGGCGACTGGTTCGGCTGGTCCGTCAGCGGGGCGGGTGATGTGAACAACGATGGCTTTGGTGATGTCATCGTCGGGGCCTTCGGGGAAAATGCCAATGGCGAGTTTTCCGGGAGCGCGCGCGTCTACTCGGGGGCGACGGGCGCGATCCTCGCGACCTTCAAAGGGGAGTCCGCATCGGACGGCTTCGGTGTCTCCGTCCGTGGGGCTGGAGACGTGAACAACGATGGTTTCGGCGATCTGATCATCGGGGCCTACAACAGCGACAGCAACGGTGCGGACTCGGGCAGCGCCTATGTCTTCCGCAGCGTCGCGATCCCCGCCCCGCCCGCACCCTGCCCGGGCGATGCCGATGGCAACCGCAGCGTGACCTTCCTGGACATCACGACGGTGCTCGCGAACTTCGGGAACACCTGCCCGTGAGTGGGCGATGCCTCGCGGCCGAGTGAAGCTTTTTGAACACGAGCCGTGGAGCCCGTCCCTTCATTGAAAACCGCGCCAGGCGCTGGCTAAGCTGGATCCATCGCCGATGCACGGGCTTCGGCTGGTCTGGATTCGGGAGAGTTGTTCGTTCATTTGGCCCACATATCGAAAGGTCTGCTGATGATTCGTTCCATCGCTTGCCGCCTCATCGCCGTGGTTTCTACGCTGCTGGTCGCCGTGTGCCCGGCCCTCGGGCAGGGGTTCATCGGGCCGTACTCGGTCAATAACTGGGCCACCACCCCGCCGACGGCTGCAACAGCTGGCGGCACCCTCGTCGGCACCGCGCGCGTCGAGCCGGGCGGCTCGTTCATCCTCTCCAACTGCTCGTCGGGCGATGGCGACTGGTTCAACGGCACCATTCCCAGCAACACGCCCGTGTCGTTCAGCTACCGCATCCGCGGCTACACCAGCGCCTCGCGCACGATCACCGGGCTCATCTTCACCGGCAACAACGGTGTCACCTTTGACACCAGCCGCACTTTCCAGGCCCAGACCACCGTCAACGGCCAGTTCGAGCTCGCGGGCACCTATTCCTTCACGATGCCCGCCAACGAGTTCACCTTCGGCATCCGAGTCGCGGTCCGCGGGGGGTTCAGCAACGAGTTCGCGACGCTCGAGATCACCAACTTCAACCCCGGTTTCACGGGCGGCGTGGCGCTGAATGCACTCACCCCCGGTCAGGCCGCGAGGCCCGCCGAGCCCAACCCGAATGAGCTCGTCGTCCGCTACACCGGGAACACGAACCTGTTTGCCTTGCTGACCACGCAGTTGTGCACCGCATCGGCGATCGCACCTTGCACCGGCACCGCATCGTTCGCGTGGAACTTCACCGGCACCAGCAACGGCGCGCTCACCTTTGCCCGCTTGGAGGCGTATTCCGAGTTGTCCTGCGGCACCGTCACCATCCCGCTCGTGAACGATGTCTCCACGCAGGCGCCGTCGTTCGCGTTCAACGGCACGGTGACCGCGCTGCCCATCGAAGCGGGGCGGCGCTTCGGCATCCGCGCCGGCGGCACCGCTGGTTCGCAAACGCAGCCGTTCTCGGGCACCGTGCGGCTCACCGATTTCAAGGCGTGCGTCCCGACGCTCGTCGTGCCGACCCCGCCCTGCCCCGGCGATGCCGATGGCAACCGCAGCGTGACGTTCCTGGACATCACCACCGTGCTCGCGAACTTCGGGAACACGTGCCCGTAACCTGGCGAGCATCAGCCAGAGCTGGCCCATGACGCGAGGGCTCCGATGCGGGGCCCTCGCGTTGTTCTGCTGGTCGCGGGGCTGCGCAATACTGTGGCGCGGCATCAGAGCGGTCGAGCCGCTCTCGGCCACGAAGTCCCCATCTTCTCGCGGTGCCCACCTTCTCGCACCGATATGCCGAAACTGCTCGAAAAGCACTGGGCCAGGCGCAGCTATCGGGGTACCTTCAACCGGCAGCATGCCGATCCAGTGTCGGGCTTTGTGTTCCGG
>JBIPMO010000373.1:0-2711 GCA_044369085.1 Phycisphaerales bacterium | reverse complement strand
GCATCGCAAACCCGCCCGCGACGTGCAGACTGGCCCACAGCGCGCCGGTGATCCCGCCGTAGAAGCCCTCGACCGATGCCTCGGCCCGCAGATCAATCCCCACTTCGACCCGCACGCGCGAGGATCCCGCGTGCCCGAACCGACCGAGTTCCTTGATCGAATAGCACGGCACATGCACGTGCGCCCCGCGCTGGTGGAGCTCTGAAACCACGGCCGTGCCCAGCGCCCCCGTGCCGCCGGTCACCACCACATGCCGCCCTTCAAACTCGCCAGGCATTGGTCAGGCTCCTCTTGGGATGTGGGAAATCTACCTTCTCGAACGGGCTGATGAGCCGCGGCGTGCGCCAGCGACCCCGCGAGCCACGATCTCGATCGTTCTCCCGTTGCACCAACCTCCGACGCCTACCCTTCCTCGTGCGTTACACCTTTTCCGAATACGACGGCGAGCAGGGCCGATTCCTCTCGCCCGATGACCTCTTCCCCCACCCGGCCCTGGTCGAGTTCATCCTGCAGCACGGGCAGCAGGCCCTGGATGCGCTGCCGGATGGGGACGAACAGGTCCAGGCCATCATCGATGAGATGATCCAGGCGGGGCTTCTCGAACAGACCGAAGGCGGCGGGCTCAAGCTCACACCGCGGATGCTCCGCGGCATGCAGCACCGATCGTTCCTGGAGATTTTCCGCAATCTCAAGCCCGGTGTCCGCGATGGCCACACCACGCAGGACCCCGGCCGCGCCGGCGAACGCACCGAGGGCACCAAGCCCTACGAATGGGGAGACCCGCTCTCGGACATCGCGCTGGGCGAGACCATGCGCAACGCCATGCGCCGCATGAGCGCCGAGGCCCGCGACGGGCCCGGGCGGGCGGTCGCCTTCCCGATCCGCCTCCGCGATCAGGACTTCGAGCTGCACAACGTCGAGGCCCAGACCGATACCGCCCTGATCATCCTCGTCGACCTCTCAGGATCGATGATGCGCTACGGTCGCCACGTGGCCGCCAAGCGCGTCGCCATGGGCATGCGAGCTCTGGTGAGGTCCAAGTTCCCGCTCGACACGGTCGAGTTCATCGGCTTTTCAAGCGTCGCCGAGCCCATCGCCGAGGCCGATCTTCCGCTGGTCATGCCCAAGCCGATCACAACGCGCGAGTGGCAGGTGCGCATCAAGATCCCCCTGGCCGATGCGAAGAAGACCCACCCCCACTTCACCAACCTGCACCACGCGCTGCGCATGGCCCGTGCTCGGCTCTCGCGCCGCGGCGCTGCCAACAAGCAGCTCTTCATCATCACCGATGGCGAGCCCACCGCGCACCTGTCGGGCAAAGGCCACGAGACGCTGAACCTGATCTACCCCCCCGCCCGCCAGTCCGCCGAGGCCACCCTGGAAGAAGCGTTCCGCTGCCACCAGCAGGGGATCCGCATCAGCACCTTTGCGCTGATCGAGGAGTACCAGGGCATGGACTGGGTCGGCTTCGTCGACCAAATGACAAGACTGGTCCGCGGGGTAGCCTTCTATTGCACCGCGGGCGACCTCGGCGCCACCATCATGGAGAGCTATCTCTCCGGAAAGCGGCAGAAGAAACCGCTCTCGTGAGCCGGCCCGCGGCGCTACAGCAGCGCCACCGGATCGACATCAACCGCCGTGTGGGCATCGCTGCGCACCACCCCCGCCGAACGCAAAGCGGCCAATGAGCGCTGGATCGCCGCGGCGCTCTCGCCGAGGACCTCGACGGCGTAGCGGTAGTGCCCCGCGATCCGCGCGATCGGGCACGGCATCGGGCCCTTCACGCGCAGGCCATCCTCGGACGTCGATCGCAGCGCCGCGGCCACCTCGTGCGCCCGGGCCTCGGCCTTCTCGGGCTTCTCATCGCGGCACACGATCCGGGCCATCCGCCCCACGGGAGGAAGCCCGGCTTCGCGGCGGAACTCAAGCTCGCGGTTGGCGAAGCCCGCGTAGTCGTGGGCCGCGGCCAGCGTGATCGCCGGCTCGTCGGGCGACATGGTCTGCACGATCACGCGCGAATCACGGGCGGATGAGCCCGAACGCCCCGCCCGGCCCGCCACCTGGCTCACCAGTTGAAACGTCCGCTCGCTGGCACGGAAGTCAGGCAGCGAGAGCCCGGTGTCCGCGTTGATCACCCCGATCAGCTCGACACCCGGGAAATCCAGCCCCTTGGCGATCATCTGCGTTCCGAGCAGGCACCGCGCCTCGCCGTCACGGAAACTCTCAAGGGCATCGAAGTAATCGGTGGCGCGGCGCATGCTGTCGGCATCGAGGCGCAGCATCGCTCCATCGCGAGCGAGCGCTGGGAACTTCCGCCGGATCTCTTCTTCCACCCGCTGCGTCCCGAATCCGAAGTGGTTCACGGTCTTGCCGCACACCGGGCACAGTTTGGGCAGGCGCTGCTCGGCCAGGCAGTGATGGCACTTGACCACCTGGAACGGCTCGCCGCCGCGATCGGCCGTCGCGTGCTCGCGGTGGTAGACCGCCGTGACATCGCAGTGCTTGCACTGCAGGAACCATCCGCACGAAGCATCCGCGCAGCAGATGTACGAAGCGAAGCCGCGGCGATTGAGCAGCAGGATGATCTGCCCGCTTCCCGCGAGGGTGCGGGCCATCTCGTGCTCGAGTCGCTGCGTCAGGGCGTGCTGGTGGCGGTCGCGCGGACGCTCGCGCTGGGCCTTGACCAGATCCACGATCTCGACGGGCGGAAG
>JBIPMO010000104.1:0-9374 GCA_044369085.1 Phycisphaerales bacterium | reverse complement strand
TCGGCGGCGCTTCTCCGGAGCGGAAGCTGGACATCATCCGCGAGCTGACATCGCGCGGAACGACCGTCATGGTCGGCGACGGTGTGAACGATGCGGCCGCACTCTCCGCAGCGACCGTCGGAATCGCCGTTCACGGCGGCGCAGAGGCGGCGATGGCGGCGGCCGATGCCTTTCTGTCAAAGCCCGGCCTGGGCACGCTTGTCGAGCTCCTGCGCGGCGCACGACTCACCACGCGCACCATACGCCGCAATCTTGCCGCCTCGCTGCTCTACAACGTGCTTTTCGGTGGCCTGGCGATCGCAGGGCTCGTCAACCCGCTTGTCGCGGCGGTCCTCATGCCGCTCTCGGGCATCACCGTCGTCATCCTGTCGTTCCGGACGCACGCCTTCGCCGCCGAGGCCGACGATCGGCCGGGTGCGACCGTATGACCCTGATCTTCATCATCCTGCCGATCACACTGGCCATCGCTGTCGGATTTGTCATCGCGTTCGCGTGGGCCACCAAGCGTGGTCAGTTCGATGACCTGACCACGCCGAGCATCCGCATGCTCTTCGGCGACGATGACAAATGATCCATCGTCCGGGCCGGCCTAGCGCCGGCGTCGCAACCCCACGAACACGAGCACCCCGAGCGGAGCGATCGTCCCCGGCGTCGGCGCAACGACCGTGAGGCGCAGACGATCGGGGAGGTACCCGGCCACGAGGCTGTACCCCCACGGCAGCGTGGGCATGTTGTACGTCTGGAACTCCCCATCACGGGCCTGGTACAGCAGCACATCAAAGAAGTCGCCAGCGGCCGGTACGAAACCGCCAGAGATCGCGACATTCAGCGTGCCCGCAACACCGGATCCGCGAGCCGAAACCCCATCCAGGTCCGCGAGCCCGCTGACGGCGAGCACGTCGTAGGTGCCCAGCCCGCGCCCCCCGATCTCGACAGTCAGAGCGGACGCCGCCGTCTGGCGGTAGTCGCCGTCGATGTAGATCAGGCCCGCGGGCGATGAGCCGGAGCCGGGCGCGATCGTGCCCGCCGAGACGAGGTAGTCCTCGCTGGTGCCGCGGGTGATCGCGAGATCGATCGTCCCCGCCCCGGTGATCGACCCGCCGCGGAAGTCATAGATGCCGCCGACCTCCAGCTTGCCGCCGCCGAGCTCGAACGTGCCCGAATCGTGGATGTAGTCACCATCCACGCGGAGCGTCGTCTGGGGGACACCGCCGCGCCCGCCCGCACCCGAGACGCGGAGCGTTCCGCGAACGGTCAGGTTGCCGGTGACGTTGAGCGCTCGGCCGTTGAGCAGGGCGAGCGTGCTGCCCGTCTCGATGGTGCTCAGGACAGCGAAGGCATCACCGGAGAAGGACTCGAAGCGAGACTCCGTGCCGTCGAGCGTCACGCTCGTCGGGTTGCCGACAACGCCCACCGTGTTCACCGCGAGGTTGGGGGCGCGAACGGTGCCGCGCACCTCAAAGTTGCCATCCGAGAGAATGCCCGCATCGAAGTTGGTGAGTCGGTTGCCAGGCACGTCGGGCACTTCAAGCACGGAGCCGGGATCGACGACGACGAACCCGTTCGGGGCGACGGTGAACGTGCCTCCGGTGGTGAGGTCCTTACCGCCCCGGAGCTCGAGCTGGCCGTTGTTGCCGACGGTGTCCGTGTTCGCCAGCGCGCTCGCGCCGGAGCTGTTGACGACCGTTGCCGCGTCGCCGTTGAGCACCAGGAATGTGTCGATGGTGTCGATGCCCGGGGCCCCGGCATCGAATCGCAGCGTGCCCTCGACATCAAAGCGGCCCCCGGAGAGCGTGCGTGTGCCGCCAGCGTTGAAGCCGTTGAGGTCCGACCCGCCGGGTACGGTGAAGTCAGACCCCGGCCCGACCGTCAGCCGCCCGGAGTTGGTGAACGAGCCGCCCGCCGTCAGGTCGCGTCCGCCCGCGAGCGTGATGCGCCCGGCGGCGTCGATGGTGTCTGTGTTCGTCAGCGCATCGCTGTTGTCGGCGTTCTGGATCGCGCTCGCCGGGCCGTCGAGGGTGACGTCGCTCGCGATGGTGTCAATGCCCGCCCCCGCGGTGTCCAGGCGGAATGTGCCGCTGAGGTTGTACTTGCCGCCCGTCAGTGCTCCGGCCGCGAAGTTCGCGAGCGTCGCCCCGCCGCTCACCTCGAGCGTGCGCCCGGACGCGACGCTCACCGTCCCGTCGTTCGTCACGGTCGCCCCGGCACCGGTGACCGCCAGCGAACCCGCATCAACGTTCAGCACCGAGCCCGCCTGATTCTCGAGCGACACCCCGATGATCGATGATGCGCCGCCCAGGTCCTTGCTGATCGTGCCCTGATTCACGATGCGCGGGGCACCCATCGTGGTGCGGATGGCCCCCGCGCCGCGGATCTGAAACTCCGACCCCGGGAGGAACGTGAAGTCGGTCCCCATCTCCAGCATCAGGTCGCCCGCGCCGGTCCACTCGGCGGTGTTGCCGTGCTCGATATCGGTATCGCAGATGACATCGCCCAGCCCCGGGCTGTTGTACCGCGTCGGCCCGTTGTGACGGACCTTGCGGACGTTGAAGAACCTGGCGACCGTGTAGTTGGCAGGGCCATTGATGGTCAGTTCGCCGGTCCCGTCGCCCCGGACCGCGCCGTTGTTTGACACTGTAAAGGTGTCATCGACGGTCATATCGAAGTTGTTCAGACGGAGCGTTGCCTCGCCGAGCGGGGCATCGACTGTCAGGTTCGTCACGTTGACATCGACGTCCAGATCGACATCGTACGGTGCTCCACCGACGCGCAGGAAGGCGTTGTACTCGTTGCCACCGCTGTTGTTCGGCACGGTTGCCGGGTTCCAGTTGGCTGCGACGTTCCAGGTGCCGCTGACCGCGGAGTTCCAGAAGATGTCCTGGGGCACACCCGCCCGAGCATCCGCTCGGATCCCGCAAACCGTTCCTGCGAGGACCGCCACTGCCGCCGCCTCTTTGGCAACACACATACGCATCGCTTTCTCCTGATCTCGGCCGTTGGCCGCACTCCCGCCGGACGTGGGCCGCCGCGGCACATCTCTACCTCTCATGAGCCTCTGAACAAGTTAGCCCAAGGTCTGGGCGAGTCAATCGATCCGCACGATGCTGAACGAATTCAAACCGAAAGCCCGAGTGTCCCTGCACGGCCTGACCCTTACGGAGCCCTTTCACTGACGGCCGCCCGCACCGCCGAAAGCAACTGCGCGGCGGTCATCACCTCGGCGGAGTCCGGCGCGAGCGCGCCGGCTTCCACGAGCGCTTCGAGGTGCTCGACCCCTTCGGCAGCTTCCTGCTCTGCAAGACGAAGTTCGACCAAGGCCTGCTCATCATCCACCGCCGAGCGGTCGAGCCGCGCCAGCAAAGCCTGCGCGTGCTTGACGAGGCCCTGGGCCAGATCGCGGCGATGAATCTGCGTCGCATCGGTGGTGTAGATCTCGCGCCGAACGACCAGAGAACTCGCAAGGATGCCGATGGCCTCATCCAGATCGCCCGCGTTCCCGACCTGATTGCCGACTTTGTTGAGCATCACCGCGAGATCTCGGCGAGCTTCGAGGTTCGCCTCATCGCTGGATGCGAGCCCTTCGGCGATGTCCAAGGCGCTTCGGAAGAACCCCAGCGCCCGCTTGTGCTCATCCATGGCCACGGCGCCGCGCCGGGCTTGCTCGTCATCAGACAGCAGTCGCGCCGCCGCTTCGTGCGCAAACCCTCGCCGCATGGCCGCCTCTCCCCGGTTATGAACCGCGAGCATCAGGTCTCGCCGCAGCGTCGCGCTCGCCGGCGCGGCGAGAGAGAGCCGTTCGAACTCGGATGCCGCCTTTGCCGCCACTGCATCTGCCGTGTCAAAGAAGGCGATCGCGCGATCAAGCGAGGCGGACGCTGCCGCCGGGTCATCCGCCGCGGCCCGATCCGCCGCGGCGCGTGCGGCGATGCCGAGCACCAGCTCGGCTCGTGCATGATCATCGAATGCCTGACCAAGTCGACGCGCCCCATCTTCATCGATGGGAGAAGCCACCAGCGTCTGCCGCCAGAACTCCTGGACTTCGGTGTACACGCGGCGCGACTCTTCGAGCAGCACCCCGGATCGCGCGGGGTCGGTTTGATCTTCCCCCGCCCGGCGGGCCGCATCCGCGTAGTCGAGCCGGGCGTTCATGCGCCGGCGCTCGATCGAGCGCCGCTGGTCCGCCTGGGTCGCCGGCACCGCCGCCATCGCCGCATCGAACTGGCGCACGCTCCGAGCGAGTTCCTCCATGGCTTCTGTGTTCTTGCGCTGCCGGCGCAGAACCATGCCGGTCTTGCGCATGCTCTCGGCGAGGTCGGCCGCGAGCGCGAAGTCGTTCGGATCGCGACGGAGCAGGTCCTCTCGGATGGCCCGGGCGTTGGCGTACGCTGCATCCGCATCGCTGCTTCCGCCGACATTCGGCAGGAACAATCCCCCCTGGATGTCGCCGACGCGGTCGTACGACTCGGCGAGCTCGCGCAGGAACACGGGGTCCTCGCCCGCCTGATCCCTCACCTTGGCGAGGTAGGACTGTGCCTCGGTCAGGATCCGCTGCCGCGCGGCGGTCGAGCCGCGGAGCTGACGAACCTCATCATTGAAGTTAAAGATGAAAGTCCGAGCGAGGTCGCGCACGGCCTGAAAGTTCTTCTGGGCCCGCTCGCGTTCCTTCGTCTCCTGCTCGCGAGCGGCAAGAGCGGCCGCCTCGCCCGCCCGAGCCGCATCACGAGCGGCCGAAGCCTGCTGGTAAAGAATGCCCAGACCGATCGCAGAAGTCACGGTCAGCATCGCCACGACGATCCCGGCGCCGACGGGGGTCTTGTGGCGCGAGATCGCCTTGCCCAGGACGTACCAGCCGCTGTCACGCTTAGCCTCGATGGTCTCGCCCGCAAGGTAGCGGCGGATGTCGCGCCCAAGGTCGCCCGCCGACTGGTACCGCCGCTCGCGGTCTTTGGACAGGGCCTTGAGCACGATGGTCTCGACCTCGTCGTTGATCTGGCGCCGGATCGTGCTCGGGCGCGCCGGCTCAGCGCGCAGGATGTTGTCGAGCACATCGCGCATGTTGCCGATGACGGCGTACGGGAAGCGCCCGCCCGTGAGCATCTGATACAGCACCACGCCCAGCGAGTACACATCGGTGCGGACATCGACGCCGCCGGATCCGCCCGATGCCTGTTCGGGGCTGGCCCACGGCAGCGAGCCCACGAACTGACCGGTCATAGTCATGAGGCGCTGATCGCCCGCATCGATAACCTCGCTGGCGGCGACCTTTGCCAGGCCGAAATCCAGGATCCGCGGCTCGCCCTCGGTATCGACGCGGATGTTCGCGGGCTTGATGTCGCGGTGGATGATGCCGCGCAGGTGCGCCGCGTTCACCGCCTCGCACACCTTGGCGAACAGGCGGAGCACCTCATCGATCGGGCGGGACTCATCCGCGATGAACGCGTCGAGCGTCTTCCCCGAAACATAGTCCATGACGTAGAAGAACGATCCCGAATCGGTCACGCCGCGGTCGATGATGCCCACGACGTTCGGGTGCTCGAGCGTGGCGAGGATGTCGACCTCGCGCTCGAATCGCGCGCGATCTCGAGCCGATGCGAAGGGCCCTTCATGGAACACCTTGATCGCGACCTTGCGCTTGGTCGTCTTCTGGATCGCCTGGTAAACCACCCCCTGCCCGCCGCGGTGGATCTCCTTGAGAACCTCAAGCCCCGGGAAGTTCTGCGGCAACGGGATCGGCGAGCTCACGACCGATGAGTCACCCCGGCGCACGGGCGAGGCCGCCGCACGCGCCTGCGCGATCAGATCACGCTCGCGGCTCCCGGGGGTTCCGGGGGTTCCGGGGGTTGGCGAGTCTGTCGCGATCAGAGGGCCGGACTTGGGTGTGGCGTCGCTCACGGTGCTACGGGTTGGGCGCTCCTGGGCTGGGAGATCCTGGTCGGGCGATCCCCCGCTGTTTACCGATCATTCCCCTTCCAAGCGACATTCCAGGGCCGCACTCACGAGGGCGAGCTGAAAAAACGCGACCCAGACCCCAGAACCTCGCGCATCCGGTCGTGGGCCCGGGCCCGGAGCATGAAAATCGCCCCCGGCGAGCGCCCCAGAGCCGCGGCGACCTCCGCCGCCGGGCGGCACTCAAGGTCGTACATCCGGATGACCCGCGCGTAATCGGGAGGGAGCTGGTCGAGCGCTTTCTCGATCTCATCCGCGAACTCGGTCGCGACAACCTTCTGGCTCGGTGTCGAGTGGGTGACACCGAGCACTTCGACCAGAGCCACGAACGACTCCTGCCCCGGCGGCCCGTGGACGCGCTTCCGAGGATCGGGGCGTTTGGCGCGCTCCAGGCTCTTGATCGCGTCGCGCAGGTTGTTCTCAGCGATCTGCGTCAGCCAGGCGCGGAACGCTCCCTCTCCCTGCGGCCTGAAGCGTTCGACCTGCATGAACGCCTCCATGTACGAGATCTGCATCACGTCGTCGACATCGAGCACCGTCCGCCAGACCGACCCGATCTTCGGCTCGATCCGCTGACGGACGATCGGCCCGTCGCGTTCGAGCAGTTCGGTCAGCGCTTCGGGATCACCCTTCACCGCACGATCGACGAGTTGAGCTTCGCTGGCGGTCATCGTCGGTCCCTTTGCCCCACAGCGGTAGTGTAGAGCACGCGGGCGATGGCCTCATTGGCTCTCGATGGACAGGCCGATGCGCCTGGCGGCCTCGCCCGCCCGCCCGGTGACCGTGATGGTCGTCGTACCCCCGGCGCTGACCGACTCCGCCACGATTCTCGCGGTTCCCAGAGCCAGGTCGGTGGCGCTGTTGGAATCGTCGGACACCCCGCCAATCTTTCCATCAGCGTCCTCATCGACGCCACGCATGACCTCGCGAACCGCCATGTTGGCGCCCGCCTCGGCCGCGTAGAACGCCCGAGCGGTCTCGATCCGCCGCGCCGAGAGCTCACCCCCGCGCACCCCCGAAAGAACCATGGCAGCGACGATGATCTGAAGCGTGGCCAGGATCACGATCAGCGGGACGCTGACCGAACCTCGCTGCGCACGCTTGCCCCGCGTGCGCATCATGTCCCGACCCCTCCCATCATGCACCGCAGGAACACGCGCAGCCGCAACGTCTCGCTCATCCCTTGTCGCGAAGCGCTGACGGTCACTTCGATCCGCCGAACCGCGAGCACAGCGCTGCCGCTCAGCGAGCCGGCCAGTTCGGCGTTGCTTTCGTCAAAGCACCGGACCGTCAGCCCGGTGATGCCCGACATGATCGTGGTCTCGGGCTCGCCGGGCGCGGCGAAGCGGAGGTCGCCACCGCTCAATCCCAGTGTTGCCGGGCCGCCCGGCGTCGTCCAGGCGAGACTGGCCGGAGTCGCCGATGTGATGTCCGGGCCATCCTCGGTCGCGTTCAGCGATGTCTCGCGGATCGATCGGTCCAGCCGGTCAATCGCAGAGCACAGCTCTCCCTGCAACTGCGACCGGACCGCGACGCCCTGGTACGCCTCGGCCCCGCGGATCAGCAGCGGCGCTGCCAATGCGGCGATGACGGAGATGATCACCATCGATGCGACCGCCTCCACGAGCGTGAACGCCCGGCGCGTAGCGCGGCCTCGTGTTCGGGCGGTGTGCATCATGGTGTAAAGTCCGTGAGCACGGTCGCGAGGCTCAGCGACGTCGCGCCGCGAACCGGGTCCATCCACCCCACGGTGACCGTCACCGTGCGATAGCCCGTGCCGCCCCCCGTCAGCGATGCCCCGGTCTCGGAGATGCTCACGCTCCGCGAGAAGCCGGCGAACCCGCTGATCGAAGGCTCGGCGGGGTAGTTGTTGGAGGCGATGTAGGACCACCCGCGCGTGCCGCTGTGCCGATCGGCGATGATGTCCTCAAGCTTCTCCCCCGCCAGCCACCGAGCCCGACCGGCGAGGATCGGGCCCGCCCGTCTCGTCTGCGCATCGGACATGAACACCAGCGTCGCTGGCAGGGCTGTGCTCACGATCACGATGGCGATGATCGCTTCGATCAGCGTGAACCCACGCCGCCCGGTCTGGCGCCGCCCGCGATGATTGTTGGGGTCAGGGAAGGACAAGGCGGGGCGCTCCGCTGGTGACATCGAGGGATACGGTCACGCCGCCGGTGAGCTGGACCTGCCCCTCCTTGGCGATGCGCTGGCCATCGGCGAGCAGCGGCCTCCCCAGCCAGTCGAACCCCACCACGGGTGCATCGTCGAAAGACACATATTCGATGAACACTCCCGAGTGCTGCTCGCGGTTGAGACGCACGACCATCGCTGATCCCGTCGCGGGGTCGGTCAGCGCAGCCGCGCTCGCGTACCCGCCGCCGGTGCTGTCGACGAGCACGCTGTACGACTCGGCGGCGGCATCAAAGACGACCCAGTGCGGCAGCCCGGTCGACATGGCGCGATCGCGAGCGAAGGACACATCCTGCAGCACGGTTCTGCCCGCGTCCGCGGCCCGCGAACTCGACAAGGAACCCAGCGAACCGACCGCCAGTGCGCCCATGATCGCCGTGACAATCAGGACCGCGATGACCTCGATCAGCGTGAAGCCCCTGCGGGTCGAGAAGGCGCTCGCGCCGACAGAGCGGCCCGCGAGTGCGGGCTCCGCGTGACTCAGTCTTCGCGCTGCTGCTTCAGCCACGGCGTGATGCTCCGCCGCGGAGCCCGCGGCTTCCTCCGTCCGCCCCGACATGCCGATGCGCTGCGCCTCGGGAGCGCACCGGACAATCTGCGGGCACGACTCAGAGCTGGTTCGCCTCGAACACGCCGCCGGCGGGGTCGGTGACCGTCGTGCTGGTGCTGCTGTTGGCGTAGACCCCATAGGCGGGCGGGGTGGTCGTGTTATCGACGTAGTACCGCCAGCCGACGTTGCCCGTCACCGTGCGGCTGGACCAGTCGTTGGCCGTCGCCGCCGAAACGGTGGCGAGATCGTTGTACGGATTCTGCGGGAACGCGTCCTGCATCACCGTTCCCACGGTCGTCAACTGCGCGAGCGTCGGGTACGCCGCGGTCCCGCTCAGCGACGCGTTGGCGTAGAAGTTCGCCGCCGCCGACCGGATGTTGCCCAGCAGGCCCTGAAGAGCGGCCGTCCGCGCCCGGTCCGTGTAATCGAAGTACCTGGGAACCGCCACGCCGGCGAGGATCGCCAGCACCACCATCACCGCCACAAGTTCGATCAGCGTGAAGCCACGAATCCCCCCTACGCTCCGACGGATTGCAGCCTTCATTGCCACTCCTTTGCAGTTTGTCCGGCATCGAGTGCCCGCGAGACGACGGGCAGTCGGCCACCACTCTCTTCGGGGATCGCACACTATCGCTTGATCGCCGAATACTCACTTCACCAGGTTCACCATGTCCCACATCGGCAG
>JBIPMO010000372.1:0-2724 GCA_044369085.1 Phycisphaerales bacterium | reverse complement strand
AGGGTGACGCGGAAGGTGAGGTCATCGGGGGCTTCGAGGCCGACGGTGGCTCGGAAGCGCTCATCGGCGGCGGATCGGAGCGCGCGAGCGGCCTCGGCGGTGCGTTCGGAGGCGGGCCTGGCCGCATAGTCCTTGAGCTGGGCAACGCGGAAATCAAAGAAGTCTTTGGCGCCGCGGATGGTGAAGAAGAGCTTGGTGTAGTCGGCGGCGGTGTCGGGGATCATGGCTCGCTGCCAGGCGTAGATGAAATCGCGAGCACGGACCTGGTCGCCGTTGGACCAGCGACCGTTGGGGTCGAGGTGGAAGGTGTAGGTGAGGCCATCTTCGGAGATGTCCCAGCGAGCGGCCGCGCCGCGGATGATGCGCAGGTCCGGGGTGCTCAGGTCCCAGCGGACCAGGGTCTCGTAGAGGGCGTAGGACAGGCGGAAGTCCTGCATGTACGACATGCGCTGGGGGTCCAGCGTGTTGATGTCGGACGGCTCGATGTAGGTGAGGTCTGCGGGGGGCGCGGGGCGATCGCTCGCGACTCCCAGCGCGAGCAGCCCGAGCATGATGGCGAGGATGACGGCGAACTTGGCCACGCGTTGACTGTATCGGCGCTGCCGGCGTTGCGATGGTCAGGGCTGCAGCGTGATCGTGATCTTGGCGGCGGTGTCCTGCTTCATGGGGCCCTGCGGGCCGACCAGATCGCTGGTGGTGCGCTGGCTGCTCTCGTAGTTCGAGAGGCGCGAGGCGGCGGTGTCCCACACCTGCGTCGCGGTGAAGGTGGACCCGATCGACTTGACCGTGACCCCGCCGCGCTCGGGGATGGCGGGCCATTCGACCTTGGCGGTGATGTCGATGGTGGCGAGGCCCTTGTCGATGGCCTTGAGGGTGTGGGAGTTGCTGGCGGTGGCGGCGATGCCGGGCGCGATGGAGGTCTGGTCGGTGCTCGACCAGGTCGAGCCGGGGGCGGCCTTGTTGTCGGGGGCGCGGGTGGAGAAGAGCGGTCGCATGGCCCGCTTGATGACTTCCTGATCCAGAAGCTGCGAGCGCAGGCGCGGGAGGGCCTTGGTCTGCGGGAGGTCCTGCACCCCGTCGATCCCCACGATCTGCCCGTCGTTGGCCACGATCAGACGCATGGGCTTGTCGAGCAGGGGGAGCACATCGGGGGCGATGACCTTGGCCAGTTCATCCGCATCGGGCTTGTCGGAGTCGAAGGATTTGCCCTTCATGGATTCATCGGCGAACGTGTAGCGGAGCAGGCGGAGCTCGACGCTGAAGGTGTCGGGGTTGAGGGCCTTGGGGGTGAGCTGGATGGTGAACTCGAAGTTGCTCGGGAGCTTGGTGGACTTGTCCCCCGCGGTGGACTCACGCACCAGTTCCGAGCGGTAGGTGTACCTGGTCTTCTGTTCGATCTTGGGGGCGTAGGCGAGCTTGACCTCGTCGCTCGCGGCGCGTGCGGGCGTCGGGCAGAGGGCGGCGACCGCGACGATCACGGGGACGGCGAGCCAGCGGGTGAGCATGAAGCGTGTCTCCTCCGTCCCGATGCGGGGCGGATCAGTGGTGATGACCGTGCCCGTGACCATGGCCGTTCTTGGCGGCCTCGTCGAGGGCCTGGATCATTTTCTGGGGGGTGAGGTTCTCGTGGAGCTTGTGGTTGACGAGCGCGGCGGGCGCGGTGCCGCAGGAGCCGAGGCACTCGATCTCCATCAGCGTGAACTTGCCATCATCGGTGGTCTCGCCGGGCTCGATGCCGAGCCGGGACTTGCAGGCATCGACGATCTCCTTGTGCCCGCAGAACTCGCAGGCGATGGACCGGCAGACCCAGACGATGTTCTCACCCTTGGGCTTCAGCCAGTACTCCTCGTAGAACGAGGCGGTGTCGATGACATCGGCGGGCTTGAGGCCCAGGAAATCGGCGACTTCCATCAGCGCCTGATGCGGCAGCCAGCCCCATTCTTCCTGCACGGCGTGGAGGGTGGGGAGCAGGGCTCCCTGCCGGGTCTCGTAGCGGGGCAGGTAGGTGCCATCGATGAAGGACTTGATCTTGGGCGTGACGTAGGGCTCATCACGGCGTGCGATCTTGGCTTGACCGGAGTTCTTGGTGATCCAGGCCATGTGGGGCTCGCGGGGGGGCGGGGGACTGGGGACGGGAAGCGGAAGGATCAGGATGGTAACGGGTGGCCGGTCGCTGCGGCGTGGCGGACCATCAAGGTTTCGAGTTGGGCTTGGTCATGGGCTTTGCAGGGGCGGCGGGGGTTCCGGGGCTTCCGGGGGCGGGCTTCAGCGGCTTGGTTCGCTTGGGGATGATGCCCGGGCTGAAGGGCTGGTTGTCGATGTCACTGTGGGGCTCGAGCTTGCCATCTGGGGTGAGGCGCTGGACGGAGCCCTTGGTGTGCTCATCGACCTGCTGGAGTCGCAGTGCATTGGCGGGCGGCGCGGGGCTGGGCTCGCCCCAGGAGATGCAATCGATGGGCGAGCCATCGGGCGCGGTGAGCAGCACCCAGTCGCCACCGTTGGCGAAGGCGGTGCTCTTGGCGGTGATCTTCATGGAGAAAACGACGACGCCATTGAACTGGGCGTTGCCACCCTCCTTGGGCGCGGCGGCCTCATCACCGACGGGCGGCGGGATGGCGGTCGACTGGTAGCCGTTGAAGACGACGCAGACACCGTGGGCGGGAAGCTCGAAATCGGGGAAGACAAAGCGGACACCGCGGCCCGAATCGGTGGCGGGGTCGGCCC
>JBIPMO010000103.1:0-9449 GCA_044369085.1 Phycisphaerales bacterium | reverse complement strand
TGGAGCGTCGCGTTGGGGGCGGCACCGATGAAGCCGCCGCCCGCGGCGGTCGGTCGCCCGGCGATGATGCTGGCGACGTGGGTCGCGTGCTTGTCGCCAGCGCCGGGGCCGGGGATGGCACGCTGGTTGAGGTTTTTGCCGCTGAGCGCAACGTGACCCCACCGGGCGTAGCCGTCTTCCATCTGCCCGACGCTGATGCCCACGCCGGTGACGCGCTGGTGGAGTTCGCCCAGGCGGATCTTGGCCATCCACTCGTTCTGCGCCGACGCGGTGCCGGCGAGGGTGGCGATCAAGACTGCGGCCAGAGCGCTTTCGAATCGCGGGGTGGACTGTGACATGGTTGGTTCTCTCCTTCTCAAGGTCGTGCGGGTGCCGCTCGGGACCCCCGAGCGCGGCGTGTTCTCATCCAGCCCGATGATGCAGGATGCACCCGGGCCGCTTGCAAAGCGATGACGATGTCCAGGAATCACGGCACTTTCGTGGTTTTTGTGTTCGGTATCCGGTCGGATGTCCATCCAGAGAATGTGCGGGGTTTGGGGGTTTGTCACCGCGTCGCACCCGGCCCGTGGGCATCCGTGCAGTTTGCCCTTACACTGAAACGTTCGAGCACGGATATCCCGAAGAATCGAAGCCCGCCGCGGCCACGAGGTTCAACGTCCGCGGTCGGTGCTCGCACACGAGAGAGGAAGTTGTCATGACCACCGCCGCTGTCGCCCCCGCCCCCGCCCCCAAGACCGCCGGCCTCGAAGGGATCGTCGCCGGTCAGACCACCGTGGGCGCGGTGACGCAGGGCCAGTTGCTGTACCGGGGGTACGAGATCCACGACCTGTCGCAGCACGCGACGTTCGAAGAGGTGGCGTACCTGCTGCTCATCGGCAACAAGCCCACCACCGCCGAGCTCGCCGCCTTCAAGAAGGAACTGGCGGGGATGCGCGATCTCCCCGAGCTGGTCACCGAGGTGATCCGCAAGACCGCCAAGCTGCCCAACACCGTTCCGATGGACACGCTCCGTACCGCCGTCAGCGTCCTGGGCCATCTGGACCCCGAGTGCCAGGAAGTCAGCGCCGATGCGAACCTGCGCAAGGCCAAGCGGCTGCTCGCCAAGATCGCGACGATCATCGGCCACATGCAGAACGTGATCGACGGCCGCGACATCATCACGCCAGATCCGTCCCTCGACCACGCTGCCAACCTGATGTACATGATGAGCGGCAGGCGCCCGACCGCCGAGCAGGCCCGCGTGCTCGATGTCTCGCTGATCCTGTACGCCGAGCACGATTTCAACGCCAGCACCTTCACGGCCCGCGTCATCGCGGGAACGCTCAGCGACATGCACGGCGCCGTGACGGGCGCGATCGCCGCCCTCAAGGGCCCGCTGCACGGCGGCGCCAACGAGGCCGCCATGGAGATGCTCAAGGAGATCATGCACGATGTCGGCGAGGCGGGCATCGGCACCGCCAAGGTCGACCAGTGGATGGAGAAGGCCTTCGCCGAGAAGCGCAAGCTCATGGGCTTCGGCCACCGCGTCTACAAGAACGGCGATCACCGCGCCCCGATCCTGCACGCCCTGGGACGAAAGATCGCCGAGAAGGACACCGCCAAGCCGGGCGGCCACGCGGCGGTCACGTGGTTCGCCCTGGGCGAGCAGGTCCAGAAGATCATGCTCGAGAAGAAGCAGATCCATCCGAACGTCGACTTCCCCTGCGGCCTGACCTACTTCACCATGGGCATCCCCGTCCCCCAGTACACCCCGATCTTCGTCGCTTCGCGCATCACCGGCTGGGCCGCCCACATCATGGAGCAGCACGCCAACAACCGCCTCATCCGCCCCGTTGCCGAGTACATCGGGCGCCCCCAGACCATGTGGAACGCGTGAGCCGGGCCGCCGCGGCCGTCGGGGCAAGCCGATGAAACGCCGCATCTCGGTGCTGTTCGTGTGCCTGGGCAACATCTGCCGATCGCCGCTGGCGGAAGGTGTGTTCATCGAGTTGGCGCGTGAGCGCGGTGTTCTGGACCGGCTCCGCATCGATTCGGCGGGAACCGGCGCGTGGCACGTGGGCAAGCGAGCCGACCCGCGCTCGATCGCCGTGGCCCGCAAGCACGGCATCGAACTCCCCTCGGTCGCGCGGCAGATCGATCCGCGAGCCGACTTTGTTCATCCGGATGATCCAGATGCCCCGGGCTTCGACTGGCTGATCGCCATGGACCGGTCCAACGCGGCCCGCATGCTCTCGCTCGGCGCTTCGCGCCAGCGGGTCCGGCTGCTGCGTTCGTTCGATCGGTCGTTGGCGGGCGTGCCCGCGGACAGCCCGGATCTGGAAGTGCCCGATCCCTACTACGGCGGCGAATCGGGCTTCGATGATTCGTACTCCATGATCCGTCGCGCGTGCGAGGGGCTGCTCGATGCCCTGCTCGCCGGCGACGGGGCGAGCGCCGCGTGACCCGCGAGCGTGAACGAACGAGCGACGTCACCCTGGGTAGGTCGCCGAGGTGCGATCCGTCTCCCACACGGTGACGCTCGCCAGGCTCGCCTCGCCGCGCGAGCGCTCGCTGATCGCGGGCACGAGCAGGTCGTAGCAGACCTTGGCGATGTTCTCGACGCTGGGGTTCAGCCCGCCCGGCGCGGCGAACTCGCGCGTGTCCTCGTTGAGGTGCTTGTGATCGAAGCGGTCGATCACGGTCTCCTGCGTGGCCCGTTCGATCTCGGCGAGCGAGAAGCGCCCGCCCGCCCCGGCCCGCACCCTCACGGCGGTTTCGACCCGGTAGTTGTGCCCGTGACCGCGCGGGTTGTTGCACTTGCCGAACAGCTCGCGGTTCTGCTGGTCGCTGAGCGTCGGGACGTGCAGCCGGTGGGCCGCGGCAAAGTCGAACTGCTGGCGGATCAGCGCGTGCGTCGGTTCGTTCATGAAGATCTCTGCGGAGAAGGTGGGGGAGAGCCGCCAGGCGAGCCGCTCGGCGGAGGGCAGCTCGGCGGCGAGCAGCCGCGCGAGCTCCGGAAGCAGTTGGGCCGGCTCGGTGCCGGGCGTCTCGCGGCAGGCCCGAGCGATGCGGGGCACCACCGCCGATCGGGCCGCCTCGTCGATCCGCTTGATGTTGATCAGGTAGCCGGTCACCGGGTCGGGCTCGCCCCGGCAGGTGATCACGAGCTCGTAATGCCGCCCCAGGCCGCGCATCGCGGGCACGCCGCCGAACCCGTTCTCGCCCGCGAGAACACCCCGAGGCACTTCATCGGCATCGACCCCGAACCGGACTGTGCGTTGCAAAAGGAGCACTGTGCAACTGTAGCCGGGGCGGCCGGGCGCGCTTACCATCCACGTCCGAGAAGCAACGAGAACACGCATCCACCGCCCGAGCAGGAGCCTCCCCCGATGTCCCTGGTCCACACCGCCGCCCTCGCCCTGTCCGCCGCCGCCCTCACCGCCGCGGTCTCCCTCGCGGGGGACGCATCGCCCGCCCAGCCGGCGTCGGACCCCTCCTATGTGCTGGGGTTCACGATGAACCAGATCGACGGCACGCCCAAGAACCTCTCGGACTACAAGGGCCAGGTGCTGCTGATCGTCAACGTCGCGAGCCAGTGCGGCTACACACCGCAGTACGCTGGTCTTGAGTCGCTGTACGAAACAAAGAAGGAGCAGGGGTTCGCGGTTCTTGGATTTCCGGCCAATAACTTCGGCTCGCAGGAGCCCGGCAGCAACGAAGAGATCGCCTCGTTCTGCACCAGCAAGTTCGGCGTCTCGTTCCCGATGTTCGAGAAGATCGATGTCGCCGGCGCAGCGCAGCACCCCCTTTACAAGCGAATCACCTCGCAGCCCGCGCCCATCGGCGGCGATCCCAAGTGGAACTTCACCAAGTTCCTCGTCGATAGGTCCGGGAAGGTCGTGGCGCGTTATGAGTCCAAGGTCAAGCCCGACGATGCGGCACTGGTTGCCAAGATTGACGAGTTGCTCAAGTCAAAGCCCTGATTCACGCTTGACCGGGTCTGTTCCCGTGGCATGTTGGAGGTGGAGGCCTCGACAACACGGATACATGACATGCGACTCGACAAATCCAAGATCAGCCATTGCATCCTCGGATTCGCCGCGCTGGCGCTCCTCGCCCTCGTGACGAACTCCGCCCCCACGGCCCGCGGAAGTGCCCCCGCGACCGTCGCCGGCCAGAATGCCCCCGCGCTCGCGGGCGGCGGGACGCTCGTCCCCAAGCGCGTCCGTCTGATCATTGGTTTCCAGCAGACGATGCCCGCCTGAGCCTCAGCCGCTCGCCCCCACCGTCAGCGCCACCGCGCCGTACAGGTCCGAGGTGATCGTGGGCTTGCTCACGCGGATGCGGCGCTCCTCCGGGTCCACGCCGCGCTCGCGCATCATCTTTTTCAGCGTTGTAGGGATGTTGAACTCGGTGTCTTCCTCGAAGATGTCGCGCACCTCGATCGTCCCGCCGAACCGCTCCAGGAGCGCGCGGCAGAGCTCGGCCACCAGGTCCTCGGGGGCCGAGGCGCCGGCGGTCACCAGCACGGTCTCGTCCCCCTTGAGCACGCCCGTCGAGAGCTCCGACACGTCATCGATCAGCACCGCATCCACCCCGGCGTTGCGCGAGATCTCGGTCAGGCGCACGCTGTTGGATGAGTTCTTGGAGCCCACCACGAGCACCAGGTCGCACTCGGGAGCGATCTGCCGGACGGCGTGCTGGCGGTTGGTCGTCGCGTAACAGATGTCCCCGCCCGGCGGCTCCTTGATGTTGGGGAATGTCCTCTTGAGCGCGCTGATGATCACCCCCGCATCGTCGGTGCTCAGCGTCGTCTGCGTCAGGTACACCAGCTTGTTGGGGTCCTTGATGCGCAGTTCAGGGATGTCCTCGGGAGATTCGACCACCTGGATCGAGTCCGGCGCCTCGCCGCGCGTCCCCTGGACCTCCTGATGGTTCACGTGTCCCACCAGCAGGATCTGGTACCCCTGCTTGGCGTAGCGGATGGCCTCCATGTGAACCTTGGTCACCAGCGGGCATGTGGCATCGACCGAACGCAACCGCCGCTCGGACGCGAGCTGCCGCACCGCGGGCGACACCCCGTGCGCGCTGAATACCACGATCCGACCCTCGGGCACCTCGGCCACGTCCTCGACGAACGTCACCCCGCGGTTCTTGAACCGGTTCACCACGTGCTTGTTGTGCACGATCTCGTGAAACACATAGATCGGTTCATCCGGGCACAGGTCCAGAAGCTGATCGACCACGTCGATCGCCATGTGGACGCCGGCGCAGAAGCCGCGGGGGTTGGCGAGCAGGATCTTCATCGAGGGCTCCGGGCGGGAATGTGATGCAGGTTCGGATGATAGCAGGGGGTCGGCGTCCGGCGGACGCCCGCTGCGGTACGCTGCGACAACCACCTCCGTTCGATCACCACCGAGCAACCCTTTGACCTCGATCCCCAGACTCCAGGCCCTCGAAGTCGATATCCCCGCCGATGCCCCGGCGCCGACGCTCGAACAGTCGCGGCGCTATGTCTGGTCGCTCGCTACGGGGCATTACGAGAACTTCAGCGTGCTCTCGCGGCTCGTGCCCGCCGAAGTGCGACCCGACTTCGCCGCCATCTACGCCTACTGCCGCTGGTCGGATGATCTCGCCGACGAGACGGGCCGCGACGATGCGGCAAGGGCCCGATCGATCGAGCTGCTGACACGGTGGCGCAGCCAGCTGCAAGCCTGCCACGACCACGCCACGGGCCGAGGCGCCGATGCCCCGCGCCACGCCGTCTTCATCGCGCTCGCCGAGACCATCGGCCGCCATCAGCTCCCGATCGAGCCCTTCCATCTTCTGCTCGATGCGTTCGTGCAGGACCAGCGCGTGACTCGCTACGAAACCTGGGACCAGGTCGTCGACTACTGCTCGCGCAGCGCCGACCCGGTGGGCCGGCTCATCCTGTGCCTGGATGGCCGCCGCCTCGACGACCCGGCATCGGCCGAGCTCGTGCGCATGTCCGATGCCACCTGCACCGCGTTGCAACTGATCAACTTCTGGCAGGATGTGCGCCGCGATCTGCTCGAGCGCGACCGTGTCTACATCCCCTCAGTGGACACCGGCGTGACGGCGGAGATGCTCCGCGACTGGGCCTCGCGCCCGGACGATCCCGCGGCCCGCGTGCCCTACATCCGAGCGATCCGCCCGCTGGTCGACCGCACCGCCGCACTCTTTGCCCGGGGCCGCCCGCTGCCCCGCGCGATGCACAGCGGGCTCAGCCCTGTCGTCTGGCTGTTCGGCCGCGGGGGCCAGAGCGTGCTCGACGCCGTCCGCGGCATCGGCTGCGCCACCCTCTGGCACCGCCCCCGCCTCGCCGGACCCCGCAAAGCATGGCTGGTCGCGTGTGCCAGTATGCTGTCGGCCTTCGGGGCCTTCCGCCGTTGAAACGCCGGGAGCGATCGAGCATCGCAAGATCACGCGGCATGACTAGCATCGAAGACATCCCGCCCGACCTGCGGCACTCGTACGCTCGCTGCGCCGAGGTCGTCAAGAACCGCGCTCGCAACTTCTATTACGGCCTGCGGCTCACCCCCGAGCCGCGCCGATCCGCGATCTACAGCGTCTACGCCTGGATGCGGGCCGCCGATGACGAGGCCGACGATGCGGGCACCATCGACCAGAAGCGCGCCAGACTCCTCCGCTTCCGCCACGCCACCGAGGCCATGCTCGAAGGCCGCGACCTCGGGCCGCGAGAGAACGACCACGCCTTCGTCGCCTTCCGCCACACCTTCCGAGCCTTCAACCTCGACCCGGCCGATCTCCGCGCGCTGCTCGATGGTCTGGACTTCGATCTCGATCACGAGGCCCGCGCCGCCGCCGAGCGTGCGACCCACGGCGACCGGGCCCAGCCCGTCGTCATGTGCCCCTCGCGACAGGACCTGCAGACCTACTGCTACCGCGTTGCGTCCACCGTCGGCCTCGTCTGCATCAAAATCTGGGGGCTCTCCGACGGGGCTCGCTGGGAAGAAGCGCGCCCGCTCGCCATCCGCCGCGGTCTGGCGTTCCAGCTCACCAACATCCTCCGCGACTTCGGCCAGGACTTCGATGAGGGACGCATCTACCTGCCCGCCGATGACTTCCGCGCCGCGGGCGTGAACCCCGCCGAACTCCGCCGCTGGACCAGGCCGCGCGAGTGCGACGCGATGGTCCGCGACCTCGCATCGTGGGCCCGCGGCGAGTACGCCGCCTCGCAGCCCCTGGACGCCATGGTCGATCCGATGTGCTTCGCCACGCTCCGCACCATGACGCGCATCTACTCCGGGCTGCTCACCGTGGTCGAGCGCGATCCGCGCCGAATCGTCGGCGGGCCCCGCATCCGGCTGCAATCCATGCACAAGGCCGGGATCGCCCTGCGAGCCTGCGCGCGGGCCTGGGTCAACGCCCACGTCCCGCCCACATCGCGGCTCCACACCGTGCTCGCCTCGCGCCGGGTGTGACCGCCGGGTGCTCGCCGCTACGATGCCGCCGTGACCGCACGGACCACCGCACAATCAGTCATCATCGTCGGCGGCGGGATCGCGGGCATCGCCTGCGCGCTCCGCCTCGCCGAGTCGGGCCTGCGCGTCACGCTCCTGGAAACTCGCAAAAAGCTCGGCGGCCGGGCCACATCCTTCCAGGATGTCCGCACCGGCCTCACCATCGATAACTGCCAGCACGTCTCCCTCGGTTGCTGCACCAACTACCTCGACTTCTGCACGCGGCTGGGGGTTGAATCCAAGATCCGCTGGCTCCGCGAGATCTACTGGGTCGAGCCCGGCGGCCGCACGAGCGTGATGAGGCCCGGATTCTTCCCCGCCCCCGGGCACTTCACCGGCTCGTTCCTCGCCGCATCGTTCCTCACGGCCAGAGAGAAGGTCTCGATCGGGTCGGCCATGCTCGCGGCGCTGACCGCCGATCGCGCCCTGTGGCGCACGCGCACGTTCGCCGACTGGCTCGCGGCCCACATGCAGACCCGCGACTCGGTCACCAAGTTCTGGGCCCCCGTGGTGATCAGCGCGTGCAACCTGGATGTCGCTCGCGTCTGCGCCGCTTCGGCGCTCCACGTCTTTCAGGAAGGGTTCCTCGCCCACCGCGATTCCGCCGCCATGGGCGTCGCCAGCGTCCCCCTGGTCGAGCTCTACGACCCCGCCGAGCAGGCCATCGCCCGCGCCGGCGGCGAGCTGCGCCTGGGCACGGGTGTCGAGCGCCTCTGGACCGACCGCGTGCTCACGACCGCCGGCGAAACGCTCGCCGCCGATGCCGTCGTCTGCGCTGTCCCCCCCGAGCGGGCCGCCCGCATCGTCGATGAATCGATCCGCGCCGCCGATCCACGCTTCGCCATGATGTCCCGCATCACGCACAGCCCGATCCTGGGTGTGCACCTGGCCTTTGATCGCCCGGTGATGCCGATGCACTCGGCGGTCCTCGTGGCCCGCCCGACGCAGTGGCTGTTCCGCAAGGACGACGCGGGCCGTCACATTCACGCCGTCATCTCAGCCGCGGATGAGTGGGTCCCGCTCGACGAGGCCGAGATCACGCGCCGGGTGCTCGAGGATATCCACGCCTGCTTCCCGGGCGCACTCGCCGCCACCCTTGAATCCTCGCGCCCGGTCAAGGAGAAGCTCGCCACGTTCGCCCCGACCGCCGAGGTCGAGGCCGCTCGCCCCTCGCAGACCGGCCCGTCGGGTCTCGTTCTCGCGGGCGACTACACGACCACCGGCTGGCCCGCGACGATGGAGGGCGCGGTCCGCAGCGGCTACCTCGCCGCAGCCGCCGTTCTGGGCGCACCGCCGCGCGCTCTGCTCGTGCCCGCGCTGCGGCCCGGCATCGTGGTGCGCGCCATCGCCCCGAGGCTCGCCGCATCGCTCGCCGTCTGATACCTTTCCGCCCCATCTTCTTTCGGAGCGGCATCATGAAACATCTCTCTGCGCTGCCGTTGACCGCGTCGCTGATCGCGTTGCTCGCGGGCTGCGCATCGCCCCGTGATTCCTATCCAAAGGTCCATGCGACCATCGAAACGACCCCGGTTACATCGCCCGATGATGCTGCGGACGATCCGGCGATCTGGGTGAACCCCGCCGACCCCGCCCGGTCGCTCGTGATCGGCACCGACAAACAGCGGGGGCTGGTCGTCTATCGGCTCGACGGTGAGATCGCGCAATCGATCCCGGTCGGGCGGGTGAACAACGTCGACCTGCGGGCCGGCGTCGTCGTCGCGGGCCGCACCATCGACCTCGTCGCCGCCAGCAACCGCACCGACAACTCCGTGGTCCTCTACGAGGTGCAGCCCGGGACGGGAGCCCTTGTCCCGCTGGCGGGGTTGGACCGCTTCCCAACCGGGCTGGTCGAGGTCTACGGCTTCTGCCTCCGCCGTGACCCCGCGAGCGGGGCTGCGGAGGTGTTTGTCGGTGAGAAGGCGGGCCCCGTTCAGCACTACCGCCTGGGAACTGCGCCCGACGGCA
>JBIPMO010000370.1:0-2751 GCA_044369085.1 Phycisphaerales bacterium | reverse complement strand
GAGGTGATGGGCGATGTTCGTCATGGTCATGCCCGGGCGGAAGTAGAGCTCAAGAAGCTTGTGGTCGGCTTCGGTGAGATCGGGGAAGTCTTCGGGTTTGGTGGCGGCGGTGGTGTCGGTTGTGGTGGCGGTCATGGTCGAAACGTACGACAGGAATCGCGCGAAGCAAGCGAGATTGCTCGCATGTACGCCACTGCGCGCGCGGCAGCGGTCATTGAAGCACAATTGTTGTTGTTGATGCGCTTCGAGAAGGAGGCTCGGTAGAGACGGGTTGCAAACCCATCCCACCGAGAGGGAGTAGAGAGATCGAGAAGGAGAAGAACAATGGAGCAGCAGGTGGCATCGCGCCGGATCTCAGCCCGCGGTGATGATGCGGCCGCCGCGGACGATGGTGATGCGGACGGTGAGGCCCATGGCTCGGAGGACCTCGGGGGCCTCGGCGGATTGGGTGCGGTTTGGTTCGCTCATGATGGCGGGGCAGTTGAGGCGCTTGATGAGGGCGCCGATCTGCCTTGCGTTGTCGGGCTTGTAGACGACATCGGCGGCGAGCAGGACGCCCGGGTCCCAGGCGGGATCGGGGTCGTGCCGCCAGTCGAAGGGTGCGGCGGTGATGTGGTGGGCGACGCCGTTGAGGGCGGCGTTGTGCAGGGCGGCCTCGACGGCGGGCGGCTCGCGATCGGTGACGATGACGGTTGCGCCGCGGAGGGCGGCGACGACGGCGACGAGGCCGAGCCCGCAGCCGATTTCGAGGGCGCGGACGCCCGGCCCGATCAGGGGGGTGGTGGCGACATAGCGCGCGAGGACCTCGCTGGAGCCCCAGAGGTGGGCCCAGTAGCCGCGCTCGGCATCGCCGCGTTTGGCGCTGGCTCGGACGACATCGTCCGGGGCCGTGGGGACATCGAAGGTGACATCGAACGGATCGCAGCGGATGGTGCGTCGATCCCAGGTGACGCCCGCTTCATCGACGCGGTGGTTGTCTGTCACGTGGCCGGTCCCGGGCATCACGCCATGCGCTGCTGGACCTGGATGAGGTGCCAGCCGAACTGGGTTTTGACTGGGGCGGAGACGGCGTTGATGGCGAGGTCGCCGAAGACGACCTTGTCGAACTCGGGGACCATCTCGCCGTTCGCGAAGGTGCCGAGGGAACCGCCCGAGCGTCCGCTGGGGCATTTGCTGTGCTGCTTGGCGAGGGCGGCGAAATCGGCGCCGGCCTCGATCTTGGTCTTGAGATCTTTCGCTTCGGTCTCGGAAGCGACGAGGATGTGACGAGCGGAGGCGCGGGGCATGACCCATCTCCTTGCAGGGGGATGTCGGGAGGCGATGCGTGTGCATGCTACTGCATGTGCGCATAGCCTCGCCGGAGGCGGTTTGCGGGCCGTGCGAGCGGGTGACCGGGCGCGGCGGCGGTGCTATGATTGTTGCGCATTCGCCCGAAGCCGGGTCGAGCCGCGGATGCTGGTCAGCACTTCGAACAATCCTCACTGGAAGCAAGGCGCCGCATGGCACACACGCACACGCACGAGGCGCACGCCGGGCCTCGACTCACCTGGCGGGATCTGGACATCGTTTCGGTGATCGCGATCGGGGGCATGCACATCGGGGCGCTGGTGGCTCCGTTCTATTTCACGTGGGGGGCGCTGGGGTCGATGCTGGTGCTGTGGTGGCTGACGGGTGCGATCGGGATCTGTCTGTGCTACCACCGTCTGCTGACGCACCGATCGTTCAAGACGTGGAAGTGGCTCGAGTACGTGATGACGTTTCTGGCGTGCGCGGCGTGGCAGGGCGGCCCGCTGGAGTGGGTGGGGACGCACCGTCTGCACCACCGGCACTCTGAGACCGAGGAAGACCCGCATTCGCCGCGTCACGGGTTCAACTGGGCGCACGTGCTGTGGTGCCTGAAGAAGGGCGATCCGGCGCACGACCCGCGGTACGCGGCGGGCGACCTGGCCAAGGACCCGGTGCATCGCTTCATGGACAAGTGGCACGGGGCGGCGCAGATCCCGATCGCGATCGCGCTGTACGCCATCGGCGGGCTGCCGTGGCTGCTGTGGGGCATGTGCTTCCGGATCTGCTTTGTGTACCACGTGACGTGGTTCGTGAACTCGGCAGCGCACACCTGGGGCTACCGGAACTTTGATACGGATGATGATTCGCGGAACAACTGGTGGGTGGCGCTGCTCTCGTTCGGCGAGGGTTGGCACAACAATCACCACGCGATCCAGCGGTCGGCTCGGCACGGGATGCGGTGGTGGGAGTTTGATGTCACGTACCTGACGATCCGCGCGATGCGGTGGGTCGGGCTGTCGTGGGACATCGTTTCGCCGACGAGCGAGAAGCTGGCTTCGATGCACGTTCACCGCAAGGCGGCGTGAGCGGCGCGGCGTGAGCGGCGAGTTCAGGTAAGGGCCGAACCTTCGATGCCGAGCGTCACGACCTGGCGCTTGCGGATGGCCTCGTTGCCGAGCTGCCCGCAGGCGGCCATGGTGTCGCGGCCCTTGGTGCGTCGGCGCTTGCAGAACTGGCCGAAGGACTCGAGATCGGTGAGGAAGCGGGTGACATCGGCCTCATCGGGGGCGGGCCATGGGGAGTTGCGGCGTGGGTTGTAGGGGATGACGTTGACGCATCCGCGGACGTTGCGGAAGAGGGTCGCGACCTGCTCGGCGTGTTCGCGGCGGTCGTTGACGCCGGGGATGAGGACGTATTCGAGGCAGATGGCGCCGCTCTTGCGGCGGGGCCATGTTTCGAGGATGG
>JBIPMO010000102.1:0-9557 GCA_044369085.1 Phycisphaerales bacterium | reverse complement strand
AGGTCGAACCCTCGCGAGATCGCTTCTATCTGCTCGAAGGCGACAGCGCGACCGTCTGGCTCGACGCCAAGCCTCAAGAGGTCGTCACGCTCGCGCCGCGCCGGTATGTGGAGATCGTTCGCGCCGGACGGGATGCCTTCGACTTCGTCCGCGACGAACGAGGCGTTCCCAGGCAGTTCGATGTCGACGCCGAATCGGAAGGGATGCGTATCCGGGACATGATCGATTACACCAGCATTCCGTGAGCACGTTCACAGCGGCAGTTCCAAGGAGTCGCCATGAAGCCAGCATCGGTTCATTCTCTCTTGACGCTGCTTTGCCTCGTGCTGCCAGCGTGCGCCACCGGGCCGTCGCCGGTGCCCGCACCTCAGGCCGATGAGGATTCGAAGGCGTGGTACTTGAACATCTACGCTGATGAAGGCGACGACATCGACAAAGACGCCACGGCCAAAACCTCGTCGCATCCGCGGGTCGTGCTGCTCGACGGGCCCAACGGCAACCAAGAGCGTCGGCTCTTTGCGGTTGTTGTTGATCGAGCCTCCAGCCAGCAGGCCGAGGGCGACTTTTACGTGAGCGAGCCAGATACCGCGATCAGCGTCGACGCCGCGGGTCCAGGCTGGCAGATCACCCGCGGCAGCGCGTATGCCCGAGGATGGAGGCCCATGATCCGCACCGTCCGGGGCACCGCCATTTCCAACGCGTCTCGGCTCGCCGTCGAGGTCGAAGGTGGCCAACCGGGTGACGCGATTCACCGCTTCTATCACCTCTATGAAGTCGGCGGGTCCAACACGGACGCCACGGTGATGCTCTACAAGGACGACAACGGTCGATTCGAGATCGACCCTGCTTCCGCCGTTTCCCTCCCGGTGGGGTACTACCTCGAGATCAGGCTTGACGGCAACAGCAAGCCGGAGTACATCGATAGATCGCCTAAACAGATCGCCGACAACGATGATCGCGAGACGTTCATCAAGAATCTGGTGAACGATAAGCAGACATCCAAGACGCTCGACGCGATCATCGAAGCCGGCAGGTCCGAGTAGTGATCCTGGCCGGCGCGGCCGCCGCTCACTCCACCGTCACGCTCTTGGCCAGGTTCCGCGGCTTGTCCACGTCGTGCCCGCGCAGCACCGCGGCGTGGTACGCCATCAGCTGCAGCGGGATCACCGTCAGCATCGGGCTCAGGCACTCCTCGATGTCCGGGACGTAGAGCACATCCTCGGCGTAGCGCTTGATGTCGTTGTCGCCCTCGGTCGCCACCGCGATCACGTGGCCGCCGCGGCTGCGGACCTCCTGGATGTTGCTCATCACCTTCTCGTACTGGCGGCCACGGTTGGCGATGAACACCGCGGGCATGCCGTCGTTGATCAGCGCGATCGGCCCGTGCTTCATCTCCGCCGCGGGCATCCCCTCGGCGTGGATGTACGAGATCTCCTTGAGCTTCAGCGCCCCCTCGAGCGCGGTCGGGTAGTTGTAGCCCCGGCCCAGGAAGAGCCAGTTCTCGCGGTTGGTGTACTTCTCGGTGACGCGCTTGATCCGCGCATCCTGCTCCAGGATCCGCTCGATCTTGCCGGGGATCGCCTCCATCTCGCGCAGCAGGTCGCCGCACTGATCCGCCGACATGAACCGCTTGCGAGCCAGGTACAAGGCCAGCAGCGTCAGCACGCACACCTGGCCGGTGAAGGCCTTGGTGCTCGCCACCCCGATCTCCGGGCCCACGCGCAGGTACACACCCGCATCGGTCTCGCGCGAGATCGACGATCCCACCACGTTCACCACGCCCAGAGCCATCGCCCCGCGTTCCTTGGCTTCCTGCAGCGCCGCGAGCGTGTCGGCCGTCTCGCCCGACTGGCTCACCGCGATCACCGCGGTGTTCTCTTCGATGATCGGGTTGCGGTAGCGGAACTCGCTCGCGTACTCGGCCACCGCCGGGATCTTGGCCAGGTCCTCCAGCAGGTACTCGCCGATCATCGCCGCGTGCAGCGCCGTTCCCTGGGCCGTCAGCACGATCCGCCGCAGCTTCGAGAGTTCCTTGGACTTGTCCCCGACGCCCCCGAGCACGACCTTGCCGTCGCGGGTGTCGGCCCGGCCGCGGAGGCAGTTGGCCAGCGCCTTGGGCTGCTCGAAGATCTCCTTCTGCATGAAGTGGCTGTACCCGCCGAGCTCGATCTCCTCGAGTTCCAGCTCGAGCTGCTGGATCTTGGGCGTGACCGCCACGTTGTGGATCGTGCTGGTGCGGAACCCCTGCTTGGTGATCCGCACCACGTTGTAGTCGTCGAGGCTGAACGCCTGCGCCGTGTGGGCCACGATGGCCGCCGCGTCGGATGCCACGATGAACTCGCCGCTCCCCACCCCCACCATCAGCGGCGACCCCTTGCGCGCGCACACGATGACATCGGGCTCTTTCTCGCAGATGACCGCGATCGCGTACGCCCCGGTCACTTCTTTGAGCGCCGACTGAACCGCGCGCTCCAGGTCGCCCTCGTACAGCTCGCCGATCAGCATCGCCAGCACCTCGGTGTCGGTCTGGCTCTTGAACACGTGCCCCTTGTCCTGGAGGTACTGCTTCAGCGCCGCGTAGTTCTCGATGATCCCGTTGTGGACCAGTGCGATCCCGTGGCGGTCATCCGAGTGCGGGTGGGCGTTGAAGTCGGTCACCCCGCCGTGCGTTGCCCAGCGGGTGTGGCACAGACCGAGGTTCCCGCGCAGCCCGCCGATCTCTTCGAGCAGGTCCTCGAGCTTCTGCACACGCCCGACCGCCTTGGCGATGCGGATCTTGCCCCCTTCGATCACCGCCATGCCCGCCGAGTCGTAGCCCCGGTACTCCAGGCGCTTGAGCCCTTCGAGCAGGAGGTTCTGGCAGGGTTTGGAACCAACGTAGGCGACAATGCCGCACATGTACGGAATCCTTTAGGGTTCGCCCCCGAAACACCGACCTCAGACAATAGTCGGTCTGATGGGGAGGGTACTCCCGCGGGAGTGCCGGGGTTCACGGCTGCCACGATCCGCCGAGCAAGCGCGTGCCGGCCGCATGGATCGCTTGGCAGGATTCCGCGGACTTGACCGCCCGTTACCGCGCCCCGGCCGACGGCCGTGCCGCCCCGGGCCGGCGGTCGGAAACCCACTCATCGGCGAGGCGGACGATCCGCTCTTCCATCTCGCGCACCGTGGTGGTCTGAACCTTGTTCGGCTTGTCGTTGGTGATGATCGAGAACACCACCCCCTTGCCGCTCGACGGATCGCGGACATACCCCGACATCGCGATCACCCCCGACAGGAACCCGGTCTTGGCTCGCACATCATTCACGAGCGGCTTGCCCTGGAAGCGCCTCCGCAGCGTCCCCTCTTCGCTCGCTCGCGGCAGGCTGGCCAGGAACGGCTCGCGCAGCCTGTCATCGGTGTGCAGCGTGCGCAGCCACTGGGCCAGGATGCGGGGGCTCACCTTGTTCTGACGGCTCATCCCCGACCCATCGGCCACGGTGATCGCCTGCCCGGCCTCCGGGCCCAGCTTTTCCGCGAGCACCATGCGCACCACCGCGGCCCCGTTGGCAAACGAACCCGGCGCCTGGGTCACCTCGTGACCCATCCGCTTGAGCATCGATTCGGCGTAGAGGTTGTACGAATCGACGTTGCAGCGCCGCAGCACCGCCGCCAGGTCGGTCTTGATCGAGTGCACCACGCGACCGCCCGACAGGTCCTCATCCGCCGAGGCCAGCCGAGCCGAGGCCGGGGCCATCCCCGCCGCCGTCATCCGGTCGGCGAGCAGCCGCACCATGAACCCGGGCACATCGCTCATCGCCACCTCGACCGGATCGGTCGAGTAACGCACATCCCCGTGCACCGTGAAGCGGTTGCCCTCTTCGCGCTGGGCCCAGGCAGTCTGGCTCCCCTTGCCCACGCTCCGCGCCCGGTTGCGAATGTCGAGCCACGGCGCTGCGGGCTCAAGCTTCAGCACCGGCGGCGTCCCCGCCGCCTGCGGGGTCGTGAAGATCCGCAGCAGATTCGTGTGGAAGTTCACACCGCACACTTCAGCGCAGTACCACCGGTTGAGCTGCTCGACGGGCCACGAGGGGTGCACATACTCCCGGTCGAACACGCGGTCATCCACCACCAGTTCGGTCCCGGCGGCCACCCCCGCCTCTTTCATCGCAGTCACCCAGCCCTGGATGATGGATTCGACCCCGCGCTTGGACTGCTCCAGCAGCACCGGATCGCCGAGCGTCGGGTCCCCCGACCCACGCAGCACCACCCGCCCGCTGATCGGCTTGCCCGCGGGCGAGGTCCCCGCAAACGCCGGGTCCACCAGCAGGTCGGTGCTGAAGCTGAACCCCGGGCCCAGGATCGTCAGAGCCGCCCCGCTCGTCAGCACCTTCATGTTCGAGGCCGGGATCAGCGCCTCATCCACCCGCTTGGAAGCCAGGATCGACCCCGACTCCAGGTCCATGATCACCACGCCCGTCTTGGAGTCCCCGAGCCGCGGATCCCGCAGGATCTGCTCGACCCGCCCGTCCAGCGACTGCCCCAGAGCGGCGGCGGCGAGCGCGAGCACGATGGACCCGGCAAACCTGGAAAGGCCCGCGGGCCCGGACACACGGCGGGAAAGAGTGTTCAGCATGGTCAGCTTCACGGGTGGCTCCGCGAGGCCGACCAGGGCATCCTGCCCAACCCCGACGCCGCGGAAACGGTGCGATCAACACAACACTATCGGCACGCGAGCGGCCGGGAGGTGAAGCGGGGCGGGGGGGAAGTTGGAGCGCGTGAGAGCGAGCTTTCAGGCGGATTTGGGCTGGCGTGGGAGTAACACTGCGGCGGGCGCCGAGATGCCGAAAGTGCGGTCGAGTGCGACCGGTCACCGACTGCCGCCACCGGCGCTCGGGGTGTCCTGGATACGGGCAAGTGCGAGATCACCGAGGAAGTTCTCCGCCTGCCCGTGATTAGTATCAACTGCCGAGACGAGGGCATTGCAAGGACAAAAGATTGCCCAGTTTGACCTTCCAATCTTTCGCGCACCTCTTTCGTTCACGCCTTGACGCACCCCGGAGGGGGGGGTATTGTTTAGGAGTGGAGCGCGGCCGCTACGGACTGGCTGCGCCCTGCATGACCGGCCGAAAGGCCAAGAGAGGGATAGACACACCATGATTCGCACCACGTCGTTGATCGTTCTGGCTGTTGGCATGATGGCCTCAGCCGCTCAGGCTTAGACTCATTACTTCACCCAGGGTGCCACGCTCTACAGCACCTCGAACAACGGCGCATCCGTGTCGAGCATTGGCATCACCTTCGGCGGTTCGCCCGTGACGATCTCGTCGCTGGCCTTTGACCCCAGCGGCAATCTCTGGGGCGGCACCACCCAGGGCGGCAGCATCTATCAGATCAACCCCGTCACCGGCGTCGCCTCGGCGACGGCGATCGCTCCTCTGGGTGGCCAGAGCAACACGTTTGACTTCCGCCAGAACGGCAATGTTCTCGAAGTCGCAGTCTTTACCAACTTCGGCGGTGGGAACAGCACCTTCCAGGTTCTCAACGCCATCACCGGCGCGTCGATCCTCGCCCCCGTGGGGATCGGACAGGGCAACCCCGGCGTGCCCGCCAGCGGGTACCTGTCGGGCAACTCGATCTTGGCCTTCGGTGGCACGAACTACAACCTCTTCTCGTACGACATGAGCAGCGGCGCCTCGACGCTCATCGGCAACACCGGGATCACCTGGTCCCAGGCGGGCGGCGCGGCCTACAACGGCCAGCTCTGGCTCGGCACCCGCATTGGTTCGTACAACGCCAGCACCGGCCAGCAGAACCACGGCACCAGCGGCTTCCGGTTCGGCACCGTGAACACCGCGACCGGCGCGTTCACGCAGGCCTTCACCGTCGCCGAGTTGCCCTTCGGTGGCGGCTTCGGCTACGCGGTGATCCCCACCCCCGGTGCGGCCGCTCTGCTGGGCCTGGCCGGGCTGATGACGGCCCGCCGTCGCCGCTGAGTCCTGATCTCAAACGGATACTCCTGTGATTGATCAACGGCTCCGCGATCTTGCGGGGCCGTTTTATTTGGGCGCCGCCCGCCTGCGGAGCGGACCCGTGGTCTTACACTTGCATTTTGCAAGTCTCAGGCCTAGGCTCCTCGCATGACAACGATGAAGCTCACACTCGTGCTCGCTCTCGCGGCGGCGGCGCTTGCGTCCCCCCTCCTGGCGGGCTGCCGAATCGGCTATTCCTTCCGTGGACCGGGGTACGACGCCACGCGAGGCGTCGTCCACCCCGATGCGAACAAGCAGGTGTACTTCGCGATCACGCGGGGAGATATCGCGGCGGGCAGCCGCGCGAACTTCTCGGAACAACTCCGAGCCGTGCTGGACACGATGGGAGAGCATGACGGCCTCGTCGGGTACGCGGTTCGAAGGGAGCTCTTTGGCTCTCGGGTCTGGACAATGTCGGCCTGGGTCGATCAGGCATCCATGGAGCGATTCGTGAGGTCCGAAGCGCACCGCAAAGCCGTCGCGCAAGGAGGCATTCCGCGTTCGTCATTCATCGCCGCCTTCTCGCATGTTGATGTCGAGCGCGTTCCGATCACATGGACGGACGCAGAGCGACTGCTCGAAGAACAGACCACTGGGAAGTGAACATGCCACGCAAAGCCGCACGCCGAAGATCCGTGTGCCCGGTCGCCTGCACGCTCGACGTTGTCGGCGACAAGTGGAGCCTCTTGGTGATCCGCGACCTCATGTGCGGTCGATCGCAGTTCCGCGAGTTCATGGAGTCGCCCGAAGGAATCGCATCCAACATCCTGAGCGATCGGCTTGAACGGTTGGTCGAGACCAAGCTTGTGGAAACCGTTCCATCACCCTCGCGCGCCGATCGCCATGCGTACAGGCTCACCGATCGAGGACGGTCGCTCGCGCCGGTCCTTGAAGCCGTCAAAGCCTGGGGGCTCGCCCACATCCAAGGCACGCGGGCCCACATGCAGCCCGGCGGTGGTGCTGCTTGAGCAGGCGTCGCGCGACGGGGCGCGTGGCACGCTGTGCGAAGTACGCTTTCTTCGGGTGCCGCGACCTCACCCTTGCTGCTGACCAGTCACTCGCGCTCCGTTACGATGAGCAGCAACACTGGAGCCGTCGGAAGTCTTCCCGACGCGGCCCGGTCAAATGTGCCACTCAGTTCGCTCACTCGTCACCCCTGTTCGCACCCCACGCAGGCCGAAATCCGCCACCGCACCCCCTCTCCCGCCTCCCGCTCGCGTTCGGTGTTCACTCGGTTGCCGAAACCGGTCCGAGATCCTTGTCCCTGGATCGCTCCACCCTCCCGCCCGTATGGAAATCCGGGGGTATGTTCTGTTGTCTTGTTCTTGCGCCGAGCGGGCATCGGTCGCCCCTCGTGCCCGGCCGATGGAGATTGGGAGATTGCCGCGACCGCTCGCACGGGCCTTTGGCCTTGCCGACCGGGCTCGCGAGCCACATTCAGCAGGTGAACCACCCATGCAGCGATCCTTGACCTTTGTCACCACCGGCTCCGCAACCCGCCGAGCCGCCGCGATCTTCTCGCTCCTTCTCGCGGCGGGGTCTGCCCTTGCGCAGGAAGAAGCTCGGGCGCTGCAACTCAAGACCGGCAGGGTCGAGACCATCGCCGCCGATGTCGCGCTCACCGAACTGGTCCGCGAGGCCAAGCCCAAGTCCCGAGCGGTGATCCAGCTCGATGGCCCGATGACAGCCGAGCGCCGCGCTGCACTGGAAGAGGCCGGGCTCGTGATTGGTGAATACCTGCCCCCCGATTCCTTTGTCGTCTCGCTCGCCGGGGCCGACCGCGGCAAGGTGAACGCTCTGGGCTTTGTCCGCTGGCAGGAGGCCTACCAGCCCGAGTGGAAGATCGATCCCGAGATCGGTTTCCGCGCCTACACGACCATCGACCGGCAGGAAGAGCAGCGGGTGGGCCGGGCTTCGGTCGTGGTTCACATCTTCGATGGTGAAGACCCGCAGCCCGTCGCCGATGCCATCGCCGCCATCCCCGGCGCGCAGGTGCAGCTCATCGACCAGACACCGGGCAACGTGACGATCACCGCTTCGATGAAGTGGAACGACACGGTGGCGCTGTCGGACATCGAAGAGATCAAGTACGTCGAGGATGCGCCGGAGAACACCCTGCGCTCCAACGCGAATGATCGCTGGATCGTCCAGACCAACGTCCCCGGGCTGACCCCGCTCTACACCGCGGGCATCCGCGGCGAGGGACAGATCATCGCCGTCCAGGATTCCGCCCTGAACATCAACCACTGCTCGTTCTCTGATCCCGCGGGCAACACCCCCGGGCCGAACCACCGCAAGGTGCTCGCCTACAACGCCACCAACGGCTCGTCGAGTCACGGGACGCACGTTTCGGGCACGGTCGCGGGCGACAACGGGGACGACACCGACACGCGCGGGGTGGCGTACCGCGCCAAGATCGTCTACTCCAACTACGGCCCGCAGGATGAGAGCACCATCACATCGCGGCTGGCGCTGCACTACTCGCAAGGGGCCCGGGTTCACACGAACTCGTGGGGCGATGACGGCACCACGGCCTACACCGGCCAGTGCCGCGGCATCGACAACCACACCTGGCTGAACGAGGACTCGCTGGTCCTCTTTGCCGTCACCAACACCAGCGCGCTCAAGACCCCCGAGAACGCCAAGAACTGTCTCGCGGTGGGCGCGACGGGCGGCGCGGGGTCGCAGGATTCGTTCTGCTCGGGCGGTCGCGGCCCGACCATCGATGGACGCCGCAAGCCCGAGGTCTTCGCGCCGGGCTGCTCGACCGTCTCCTCCAGCAGCTCAACGCCCTGCGGCACGCAGGCGCTGACGGGCACATCCATGGCCTGCCCCGCCGTCGCGGGCGTGGCGATCCTGGCACGCCAGTACTTCATCGATGGCTTCTATCCGACGGGCGTCGCGACACCCTCGAACACGCTGAACCCCTCGGCCGCTCTGCTCAAGGCCATCATCATCAACTCGGCGGTCGATATGACCGGCATCACCGGCTACCCCAGCGATCAGGAGGGCTGGGGCCGCGTGCTCGCCGACAACGCGCTCTACTTCCCGGGCGATGCCCGCAAGCTCTGGGCCCGCGATGTGCGGAACGCCCAGGGCATGACCACCGGGCAGACCAGCGACTACGGCCTGGCGGTCGCTGCCGGTCAGGATCTTGAGATCGTCATGGCCTTCACCGATGCCCCCGCCGCTGCCAACGCCGGCTTCGCGCCAATCAACGACCTGGACCTTGAGGTCATCGGCCCGGGCGGTGTGCTCTACCGCGGCAACGCGTTCGCGAGCGGCCAGTCGATCGTCGGCGGAGCCAAGGACGCGATCAACAACGTCGAGGTGGTGCGTCTCACCGCGCCGACCGCCGGCGCGTACCTGGTCCGCGTCCGCGCGGCCGCCGTCAACGTCGGCACGCAGGGGTTCGCGCTCGTCGCCACCGGCGGCGTGCAGGATGGCCCGCGGCCGCTCACCATCCAGGCACTGAACCCGCCATCGCTGATCGCCCCGAACATCACCTCGGCCTTCAACGTCGAGATCGCGCCGGGCGATGATGCC
>JBIPMO010000128.1:0-8085 GCA_044369085.1 Phycisphaerales bacterium | reverse complement strand
GCTGGCGGGGGCGGTGCCGGGGGTTTTGGTGTGCCCGATTCAATCGCTGATGCAGGCGGTGCCCGAGCCTTCGCGGCTCGATTCGTTGACGACGACGGTGCGGGCGGGGGATCGTCGCAAGCAGGGCGATCTGGTGCGGTGGTTGGATGGCGCGGGGTATCGGCGGGTGGAGAGCGTGGAGGAGCCCGGGGACTTTGCGGTGCGGGGTGGGATTCTGGATGTGTTCCCGCCGACGGGGACCGGTGTGGGCGGGGGCTCGGGGGCGGGTGATGGCGCGGTGGCGGCGCGACTGGATTTCTTTGGTGATGAGATCGAGAGCATCACGGAGATTGATCTGGCGACGCTGGGGTCGGGGGCGAGGCTGAAGGAGGTTGAGTTCATCGGGGCTCGGATGGATGCGGCGGCGAGCGATGAGGGGACGGTGAGCCTGCTGGAGCTGCTGCCCGCGAGCGCGGTGGCGATGGTTCACGAGCCGATCGAGTGCACGGAGCAGGGGCGTGGGTACTACGAGCGTGTGAGCGATGCGCGGGGGATCTACGGGCCGCCCGCGGTTTTCAAGGGGCTGCGGGAGCGGTTTGCATCGTTCATTGAGGTGAGCCAGTACGCGGGGGTGGGGCGCGGGGGCGGGGTTGGCGGATCGGGGAACGCGGGCGGGGCATCGGTGTTCATCGAGTTGCCCGTGCGGCCTCTGCCCGAGTTTGCCAAGGATGCATCGGAGGCGGTGGGCGAGCTCGGTGTGATGACGGGTGAGTATGCGGTGCGTGTGCTCTGCCAGAACGAGGCGGAGCAGCAGCGGCTGCGGGAGCTGATCGCGGAGTTCGGGGGCGAGGGTGGGAGCGCGATCGAGAGCGCGGTGGCGTACCTGCATCGCGGGTTTGTGTGGGGGGCGGAGGGGGACGGGAAACCGTGGGCGCTGATCCCGTATCACGAGCTGCTGCACCGGTACCAGACGCGGCGGCGGATCCGGCGGCTGAAGGCCGGGCGCTCGACGGATGCGTTTCTTGAGGTGGCGATCGGTGACTACGTGGTGCACGCGGATCAGGGGATCGCGCGGTTTCTGGGTCTGAAGACGATGCGGCCGATGGCTCCGAAGGCGGCGGCGGAGCAGGAAGCGGCCGAGGTGATGGAGCGTCACACGGGCAAGGGGCGGAAGAAGAAGGGCGAGCCCGAAGCGCCGGCGCAGGACTCGGCGGAGTATCTGGTGCTGGAGTTCGCCGGGCGGTCGCGGCTGCATGTGCCGGTGTCGCAGATCGACAAGGTGCAGAAGTACATCGGCGGGTTCGCGGGGAAGCCGCCGCTCTCGACTTTGGGGGGGAAGCGGTGGCAGACGCAGAAGGAGCAGGTCCGCGAGAGCGTGCGTGACCTGGCGGCGGAGCTTCTGCGCGTGCAGGCAGCGCGGGAATCGATGCCCGGCATTCGGTTTCCGAGCGACACGGCGTGGCAGAAGGAGTTTGAGGCGGAGTTTCCGTATCAGGAGACGGAGGACCAGGTCGCGAGCCTGCTCGAGATCAAGAAGGACATGACGACCGAGCGGCCGATGGACCGGCTGCTCTGCGGGGATGTGGGGTACGGGAAGACGGAGCTTGCGATCCGGGCAGCGTTCAAGGCGGCGGAGTTCGGCAAGCAGGTGGCGGTGCTGGTGCCAACGACGCTGCTCGCCGAGCAGCATGAGCGGACGTTCAAGAGCCGGTTTGCCGACTATCCGTTCCGGATCGAGAGCCTCTCGCGGTTCAAGAGCAGCAAGGATGTGAACAACATCCTGGCGGCGACGCGGAAGGGGCAGGTGGACATCCTGATCGGGACGCACCGCCTGCTCTCGAAGGATGTGCGGTTCGCGGATCTGGGGCTGGTGGTGGTGGATGAAGAGCAACGGTTCGGGGTGGAGCACAAGAACGCGCTGCTGGCGCTGCGGCTGACGGTGGATGTGCTGACGTTGAGCGCGACGCCGATCCCGCGGACGCTGCACATGAGCATGCTGGGGCTGCGGGACATCAGCTCGCTGAGCACACCACCGATGGATCGGCGGGCGGTGGTGACGGAGGTTGCGCCGTACAACACGAGGCGGATCCAGCAGGCGATCGCGCGGGAACTGTCGCGGGAGGGGCAGGTTTTCTTCGTTCACAACCGGGTGAACGACATCAAGACGGTGGCGGATGAGGTGCAGAAGCTTGCGCCCGATGCGCGGATCGTGATCGGTCACGGACAGATGCCCGATGGCGAACTGGAAGAGGTGATGGCGAAGTTTCTGGACCGGCGAGCGGACATCCTGGTGTCGACGACGATCGTGGAGAGCGGGATCGACATCCCGACGGCGAACACGATGTTCATCAACAACGCGGACAAGTTCGGGCTCGCGGAGCTGCACCAGCTTCGCGGGCGCGTGGGGCGGTACAAGCACCGGGCGTACTGCTACCTGCTGCTGTCGGCGGACAAGCCCCCCACTGACATCGCGGTGCGGCGGCTGCGTGCGATCGAGGAGTTCAGCATGCTGGGGGCGGGGTTCAAGATCGCGATGCGGGATCTTGAGATCCGCGGGGCGGGGAACCTGCTTGGCGCGGAGCAGAGCGGCCACATCGCGGCGGTGGGGTATGACATGTACTGCCGGCTGCTCGATCAATCGGCGAAGGAACTGCAGCAGCAATCGACGGCCGAGCCCGCGGACACGACGGTGGAGATCGGGCTGAGCGGGTCGCTGCCCAAGACCTACATCCCGAGCGAGACGCGGCGGCTGGAGGCGTATCGGCGCATCGGGGCGGCGCGGTCGGCGGAGGAGCTGCGGCAGATCGAGGAGGATCTGCGGACGGCGTATGGCGAGCCGCCGCCGCCAGCGCGGATCGCGCTTGACCTGGCGGAGGTGCGGATCGCGGCGCTAGCGATGGGGATCCGTTCGATCGCGTTGCACGAGCAGGATGTGATCTTCCGGACGCGGGATGCGGGGCCGGTGGTGGCGGCGCTGGAAGGGGTGCAGGGATCGGTGCGACCGATCACGCCGCGGCCCGGGGAGACGATGCAGGAGGTGTATTTCAGGCCGCCCGCGGCGTATCTGGAGGGAGGGACGCTGCTCGCGGTTTTGAGGAAGCGGCTGGGGAGGAAGTGAGCGCTATGGGGTCGGGCTTTGGGTTGCGGGCGGGTCGGTGGTGGTGACGGTTACGTGGTCGCGGAGGAGCTCGATGGTTCTGGGGCCGATGCCCGGGACTCGGTCGAGGTCTTCCAAGTGCTTGAATGGTCCCTTGGCGGCGCGATCATCGATGATCTTGCGGGCGAGGGCTGGGCCGATGCGTGGGAGGAGTTCGAGGGTGGCGGCGTCGGCGGTGTTGAGGTTGATGCGCAGCGCGGGGGCGATGAGCAGGGTTGGTGCTGCTTTTCCTGAGTAACTCATGGCACCGGCGGCCAAGCACAGTGACAGCAGGACCGCTGAGGCGGTGAGTCGCGCTGTTCGGGGGATCGGGTCGACGTTCGCGGCGGGCATGGGGTGCCTACTGAACGAGTCCCTTGGTGAGTCGCATGAAGGCGGTTTCGAGGTTGACCTTCTCTTCGGCGAAGTGGGTGACGCGGAAGCCCGCGTTGATGAGGCGGCTCGGGAGATCGCTGACGGAGTGGAGGGCGGATTCCTCGAAGGCGATGTGGATGAGGCTGCGGGTTCCGGCGGTCTTGGCGCCCGGGGTTTCGTCTTCGACGATGCTGACGCGCTTTACGCCCGGCGCCTGGTGGAGGATTTTGGCGGCGTCCTCGGTTCGTTCGGCGACGGCGACGTGGATGAGGTGTTCGAGCTTGGCTCGGGCGATGATGTCCTTGACCGAGCCGTTGAAGATGAGCGTGCCGCGTTCGATGATGCCGATGACGTTGCACATCTCGGCGAGCTCGGGAAGGATGTGGCTGGAAATGATGATGGTTTTGCCCATGCGTTTGAGCTCTTTGAGGAGCTCGCGCATCTCGATGCGGGCGCGGGGATCAAGGCCGCTGGCGGGCTCGTCCATGAGCAGGACTTTGGGGTCGTGGAGGAGGACGCGTGCGACGGAGAGCCTCTGCTGCATGCCGCGGGAGAGGGAGTTGACCTCGGCGGTGGCCTTGTAGCCGAGGTCGGTGAGTTCCAGGACATCCTTGACGACGCGGGCACGCTGCGATCCGTGGATGTTGTAGGCGGCGGCGAAGAACTCGAGGTACTCCATGACGACCATGTCTTCGTAGGCGCCCATGAAGTCGGGGACGTAGCCGATGACGGGGCGGATCTCGGGGTTCTGGTAGCCGACGGTCTTGCCATCGATGATGGCCTGGCCGCGGGTGGGCTTGAGGAGGGTGGCGAGGATCTTGATGGTGGTGGTTTTGCCGGCGCCGTTGGGGCCGATGAAGCCGAAGCAATCGCCCTCGTTGATCGAGAGGTTGAGGTTGTTGAGGGCGACGAGGTCGCCGTACTCCTTGCAGAGGTTGATGGTCTCGATCATGGGCATGTCAGGAGTCGCTCCTGGGTTGCTTGGGTTGGGCGGCGGGCGTTGTGGTGGAGGCGGGAGCGGGCTTGGGCGCGGCGGGGCTCGAAGAGGTGGCGGCCGCCTGTTCGACGCGGTGCGGGCGGGCGGGGAGCGGGTAGATCCAGCGGATGGCGGTGCGACCGGTGCAGGGTCGTGCCTTGCCGTCGAGCGGCGAGCCGCCGACGGAGAGGGGGATGGGTGTGGGCGCACCATCGACCGCGCCCAGGATGATGAGGCAGGGCTGGGTCAGCCATTCGCTGAGGTCCATGGTGTGGAGCGAGCGGCGGCGCGGGACGGCGGGCGACTGCTCCATCATGGTCGCGAAGCGGTTGGGGTCGGGCTGCTCGAGCGAGCCGTAGAGGGCGATCATGTCTTCGACAGCGCGCTCGGAGAGGTTGGCGGGAAGAATGCCCGTGGCATCGAGGCCGCGGAGGCGCGGGATGACATCCTGGAGCAGGGCATCGAGGCTCGACTTGGTGTCGTAGGGCTGGAAGTTCGCGAGCGGGAGCGGGACGCCCGGCTCCCACGGGGTGGTGAGGGTCCAGGCGAAGGCATCGGCGATGAGCGGGCGGCTGACGAAGGCGTCGCGGCGGATGATGCCATCTCGTTCTGAGATCTGGCCGCGGATGAGGATGACCTGCATCTCGCGGATGGGCCCGGGGAGCGCGTGGATGAGTTCGCCCGCGAGCCTGCCCGCGGCGTCGATGCGGGGTCGTGCTTCTTCGGAGGAGGGGCCGGGCATGGACCAGCGGGGCCCGCCCGTCCATTCGGCGCGGAAGGTCTTGATGGTGCTGCGCGCGGGGACGGTGAGGTCGGTCATGCGGCGGACATCGGCGAGGTAGGGCCGCGCATCGGGGAACGAGAGCCGGCTGTCGGAGGCCGGATCGGTCCAGGGGACGAGGGCCTGGTTCCAAGACTCATCGGCGCCGGGCGTGCCGAGGCTGACGGTCTGGTTGCCGTAGTCGGGGAGCAGGACGCTGACGAAGGCGCGGGCTCGCTGGACGGGCTGGCCGTAGACGTGGTCGATGACGGTGTAGTGCCAGGCCTGTTCGATGCGGGGGCGGAGAGCGGAGGCGCCGGCCCACGCGGCGATGGTGAAGACGGCGGTGGTGAGGACGAAGGCGAGCCATGAATGGCGTTCGAGGCCGCGGCGCTTGAGGATGAAGAACCCGCCCGGCCCGGCGACCACGAGGTAGACGATGAAGACGATGAGGCCCATGAGGATGCCGACGCTGGCCTCGCGGCCTTTGGAGATGAGCGAGCCGATGCGGTCATCGATCCAGATGGATGCTCCGGGGTTGCGTGACCAACCGTCCTTGGAGGCGGTGGCGTAGGCATCCATCTCGCCGACGGTCATGGTCGCGGCGCGGAGGCCGAGGATGCGCGACCAGAAGGCATCGGCTCGAATGAGTCCGCCGCGGACGATGGCCCGGTTGTTGAGGTCGAGGCCGATGAGGGTGACCATTCCGGTTCCGACGAGCCGGCGGATGACGATGGGGCCGTGGGGCCCGGTGATGATGGGGGTTGCATCGCGGGGCTCGGTGTCGGGCGGGATGACAAAGCGATGCAGGACGGATTTGGTGGGGAGGAGTCGCGCGGCATCGGGAGAGCCCGCGAGCAGGACGCGGTAGGCGGCCATGTCGATGTCGACGAGTTTCTCAACGCGGGCCGAGGGCATGAGGTCGGCGAGCGGGTTGGATGGCGCGGTCCAGGTTTCGCCCACGGCGGGGATGACGATGACGAGGTGGCCGCCGCGGTTCACCCATTCGCGGAGGGCTCGTGCCGGTCCTTCGCCTTGGATCGCGCCGGGCTCGCCATCGGCCCAGAGGATGGTTGAGCAGGCACCCCAGCCCTGCCATGCATCGGGGAGCACTTCGGGGGTGAGCCCGCTGATGGTCTCGGTGACCTCGTTGGCACCGGGGTTGTCCTCGCGTTCGCGGCGCGTGACGGCGTGCTGCTCAAGGCCGAGGGTGTTCTGGCCGATGACGGCGGCGAGGCTGTTGCTGGCGACGGTGACGCGGCGGGCGGCGATGGGCGCCCAGGCGATCTGCTCGCCGATGACGACGCCCGATTCGCGCGGTTCGGCGCGGCTGATGGAGACGCGGAGGACGGAACCCTGGCGGATGGCCCAGGGCATGGGGGCGTAGAGCCATACACCGACCTCCTGCCCCGGCGAGAGGGTGACGATGCGGGTGAAGAGGGGTGTGTCGCCATCGCCATCGGGGAGGTGGAGCTGGACGGCGACATCGCGGGGCTTGTCGGCGGTGTCGGTGAGGGCGAGGCGGATGCCCGCCCAGTCGCCCTCGCGGATGATGTCGCCGACGCCGAAGGCCTCGACGCGGATGCTCACCTCGCCGCGGCTGACCTGCTGGGGGGCGGGTGCGGTTTCGGCGGATGTTGGTGCGGCGGGGTCTGGCGCTTGGGCACGGGCTCGCGGGGTGGGCCCGATGGCCCAGCACGCCAGCACGAGCGACAGAATCCTTCGAAAGGGGCCTCGGAACACGGGGTCATGATATCGGGCTCAACCATGGGGCGTGGCGGGCCGATGAGCGGGCGGTGGAAGTGAGCCTGCTGACAATCGTGGCGACGGCGGCGATCAGCGCCGGGACGGTGGTGGCGATGCTCTACATTCTGTGCGTCCGCGCGCTGTACGAGACGACGGTCCATGACCTGCGGGCCGAGACGCAGCGGCTGCGGGCGGAGTATGCGGAGCGGCTCGCGAGGATGCGGGCGAACATGGATCAGCAGGTGGAGATGGTGTCGCCCGGTCGCCCGCAGAAGGAGGGCTGAGGGGAGAGGGGGGAGGGTCTGGGGTCCAGGGTCGAGGGATGAGGGGACCGGACCATCGTGCGCTGGGCGGTTTGTGAGTTTCCTACACTTGCGGTCACAGGGGTACATCCTGTGATCGAGGTAGGGTGGCCGAGCGGCTGATGGCGCCGGTCTTGAAAACCGGCTTGGGCGACAGTCCAACGGGGGTTCGAATCCCCCCCCTACCGCTTAACCCGTACATCGTCCTCACGATGGTGTCCGGATTTTCCATAAGTGCCTCCATAGTTAAGGCATGCAGGCGCGTGTTTGGGGGTGGTCCAGAGCCTGGAATCGTCTGCATGGCGCGCCATGTCGCCAGAGTTCGAGCATGGATCTGGAATCGCGATTTGGGCGATGAGTCAGAGATGTCAAGTTCGCGGGTTGAAGGCTGGCCACCGTCCCCTCCACCCGTCGTCGGGGGCTGCCGTGGCAGGTCGCGGCGCGGGGCAACGCGTCGGGGAGCGCGCGTGCCGATGAGTGCTCCCTGATTCTCAGTTGGATGCAGTCATGACGCGGCGATGCGCAGCGTTGACTTCTGCGCGTTCCAATCGAACCGCTGCGCTGCGGCCAGCAGCCGTTTGAGCGTGACGCCCTGTGACAGGCTTCCAATCAGGATCGCCCGGACGATGTCGGGCCCGAGTTGCGTGAGCGGGAGCAACGCGTGCATGCGGGATTCGTGCTCGCCGAGGCGCTCGGCGAGCGCCTTGAGCGACTCGCCCGTCCGAACAAGTTCCCGGTGCCACGCGTAGGCCTGCGCGAGGGCGCGGATGAGTGTGGGGTTTGGGTCGCGTGGCTCGTCGATGCCGTGGGA